>JAISUN010000060.1 GCA_031272085.1 Dysgonamonadaceae bacterium
GTTTGAAGAAACCCGCAAAATGATGAAGATGATGACAACCACAAAATTTTCCGGCAAAGGGAAGTTTGGTAAACGGTGGTAAAAAATATGCAATTAATCGACGGAAAAACAATAGCCGCGCAAATCAAGGCGGAAATCGCCGAAGAAGTGAGGCAAATCATCGCCGCAGGCGGTAAACAGCCGCATTTGGCGGCAATCCTCGTCGGACACGACGGAGGCAGCGAAACTTACGTTGCCGGAAAAGTGCGCGACTGCGAAGAGTGCGGCTTCAAATCAACTCTTATTCGCTTTGAAGACGACGTAACCGAAGAAACTTTGCTCGCCGAAGTGCGCCAATTGAACGAAAATCCCGATGTGGACGGTTTTATCGTGCAACTGCCCCTGCCCCGCCATATCAACGAACACCGGATTCTCGAAACCATTGATTACCGCAAGGATGTGGATGGTTTTCATCCGGTTAACGTGGGGCGTATGCTTATCGGACTGCCCTGTTTCGTCTCGGCCACCCCCTTCGGAATCGTGGAACTCCTGCACCGCTACAATATCGAAACAAGCGGCAAACACTGTGTGGTTCTTGGTCGCAGCAATATTGTCGGCAAACCGGTCGCAAACCTGCTGATGCAAAAATCTCAACCCGGCGATTGCACCGTAACCGTTTGCCACAGCCGCTCGCGCGATATTAAAAAATACTGCCTCGACGCCGACATTATCATCGCAGCCCTTGGCGTGCCGGGATTTCTGAAAGGCGATATGGTGAAAGAAGGCGCAGTCGTTATCGACGTCGGCACAACCCGCGTCCCATCGGCTGAAACCAAATCTGGCTTCCGGCTGAAAGGCGATGTGGAATTTGACGAAGTCGCCCCGAAATGCTCGTATATCACTCCCGTCCCCGGCGGAGTAGGCCCTATGACGCGCGTCGCACTGATGAAAAATACACTGTTGGCCGGAAAGAAGTCGATTTACGGCGCGTGAGCGATGAAAAATGCCGAACATCGTATTTTTCGGGCAATTACTGCCTCCGCACTGCTTTTCAGCATAGCCGCAAATTTGCCGGCTCAAAGCCTGACGCTCCTTTTCGCAGGCGACGCAATGCAGCATCAAAGGCAGATAGACAATGCTCTGCGCAACGGAAAATACGATTATTCCTGCTATTTTCAGTACCTGAAAAATGAAATTTCGGCCGCCGACCTTGCTTTTGTCAATCTGGAAGTGGCTTTGGCGGGCAAGCCATACGCCGGCTATCCGCGTTTCAGCGCTCCCGACGAGTTTGCCGTTGCTCTGAAAGAGGCCGGTTTCGACGTTTTTTTGCTTGCAAATAATCATATTCTCGACCGCTTTACATCCGGACTTATACGAACGGCGAATGTTCTTGATTCGTTGCAAGACGCTCGTACAGGCGCATTTAAGGACGATGAAGATTATCAAAACAACAATCCTTTAATTATTGAAAGTAAAGGTTTCCGCTTGGCCGTTCTGAATTATACTTACGGCACAAACGGTTACAAAGCCACTCCGCCTGCAAGAATCAACCTTATCGACCGCGGGCAGATTTTGTCGGACATAAAGAAAGCAAAAGCCTTTTCACCGGACGCGATAATTGCCGTAATGCACTGGGGGATAGAGTATAAACTGCATCCAAATGCCGAGCAGAAGTCGCTTGCTATGTTTCTGGCCGATGCCGGAGTAGATTTGATAATCGGCTCTCACCCGCACGTAGTGCAGCCTTCGGAGGTTTTTGCGGATTCGTTCGGACGGAAGCACGCCGTAGTCTATTCGCTCGGCAACCTCGTTTCAGCAATGTACCTCGAAAATTCTGTCGGCGGACAGTTGATAAAAATTATTCTTGATAAAACCGACGGGCGGACAGAAATAAAATCCTGTCAATATTCGCTTTTCTACGTTCATCAGAAGAAGGCTGATTCAAAAACTGATTTCATTATTACGCCAATTTCCCTTGCCGAAACGCCAAATCCTGTAATTGATTTAGATTCAGTATCTTATCGACAGATGACCCTCTTTGCCGAGAACGCCCGCGCATTGTTCGACGAGTGTAACAATGGGGTTGAGGAATATTTTCTTGAAAATCCGTTTTAATCTTTGTACCGTAAAAAATATATTTATTAAAAGAAAGGCGCTTTGTCTGTTCTGTTTGTCACTACGTAAGTGACAAACTAAATTGAACGCAAAGGTAAAGGCATTTTGGGGCGCTATTTATATCAATTTGCAAAAATATTATGTCGATTTGCAAAACATATTTTTGAATCTCGGGTTTATTTGCCTGTTTATACTCTTTTTATGATATTATAAAATTGTTCCTGAAAATTAGTTTAGATATTGTATTTCTTTATGTAAATCCGCAAGTTCGGCTATCGCTACTGCGTTTTCACTTACATTATGTTTTGTCACTTACGTAGTGACAAACAAGTGAATGACAAATAAAAATAATATTAAAATAATAAAAAAACGATGAAACAAACAATTTTTTTGGCAACAATAACCGCAATTATCGCTTTGGGTGCGGCAAACAGCGCAAAGGCGCAAGTAACAATAGGCGAAAACACAGCGCCGACAGTAACCCTCGAAGTCAAGGGAAAACCAGCAGAAACGGCTAAACCCGACGGAGTACTTATCCCCAAACTGACAGGCAATCAGTTGAAAGCAAAATGGGACGCAGGCACGTACCCCGGCGGCGTGGATATTAACAAAACGGAAGGCGTACTGGTTTACATAACAGCAGCCTGCTTGCCTGCGGCGGCAGCAAGCACTCCGTTTGAGTTTGTAACTGCTCCGGGATTTTATTATTTCTCATTAGACGGCAACGCTTGGAAACCGCTCGTTACGGGCGGCGAAACGCACGAAGCCGCGCCTTACGCAGAACCATGGAACATAGCAGGTACGACAAATCCCGCAACAAGCAATACGCAAAACATTTACCAGTCGGCAAGCGTGGGAATCGGCACTATCAAACCCGCTGCTTCTCTCGATGTTTCGGCAACGGCAACCGACACGGCAGGCATAATCGCTCCCCGCTACACTCTGACGGAACTCAACGCCCGCAAGTCGTACTACACGACACGGCAGGAAGGAGCATTTGTTTACATTACCGACGGCTCCGGCACGGTTATCCCCGGCTATTCCGACCAGATTTTCTGCAAAGGTTATGTTTACTGGAATGGCAGTCGCTGGATAAGCCAGTGCGGAACGCCCGCAATTTGGATGAACACATCGTCAGGCGGACAGCCAAAACCTTTTACTTTTTACGAAACTGGAAATGAAACGGTTCAGCCTCTGACATTTTTGGTATCAACCAACGGCGCTACCCCCACCTACCAGTGGTATAAAGTTACCGGCAGCAACGTACACGTGCGTATTTCAGAGCCTTGTACATCATCGGACGGCACGGGTTACAACACCAATACCTTTACGCCGACCAGCGTGAAAAAAGGTACAACCCTGAACGCCGCCAACAATGGCTTTTACAAATACTTTTGCGTAGCAAAAACCGCCGACCTGCCGGGCGACAGCATAGTATCGGATATGGCCGAAATTGCAGTCGGCTGCGGAGCAAAGAACCTGCAAGGCGAATGGTTGAGTTTTCTTTGCTTCAACCTCGGTTCACACACCCTCACCATTGCCGACCAGAAAAATTACTCCATTACATTTTCAATACCAAATGAGAGCACCGGACTCCACTATTACGTAGCCCAAGAGGAATACCTTTACGGCGACCTCTATCAGTGGGGACGTATAGGCGATGGACACCTGTTTCGTGTCGGCACTGCCGGAACATTAAATGCTCCATCCAATCAGAAAGCGTTCGTTGCTGCCACTCCTCCCGCTTACGAGCAGGGCAATCTCATCGATAATTTACAACACCCTGGCACACAGGTAAGCCGTATCGACGCTAACGGTTATTACGGCAAATTTATCTATCACAACAGCAGTACAAACAATTATCAGGACTACAACTGGGCTTACGGTAACGGTACTTCGCCATCCACTTCTACCAAAGACCAGTTGTGGCGGTCAGGGCGTTACACCGCCAACGACCCCTGCACAAAGATAAAACAAACATACACAGGCACAGACCCCTTCACCCCCGCTAATGTTGGCACAGTTGACGCACAGACTAACGACTGGTTTTCGTGGTATCCGTCGCAGGATAATTCAAATTCAGCCGGCGGAGGCGCCGGCAACACCGGTTGGAAACTTCCTGCGCAGGATGATTGGTCAAACATCTACCGCGGCGGCATAGCAAACGGCTCGTCCGCCAACGCCTTATCTAACACCTGGTTTTGGAACAGTACTAACGGCAGAGGTTACGAAGTTCGTCCTGACAGCAAAACTACCACCCTCTTTCTGCCGGCGAGCGGCAACCGGCGCAGCAGTAGTGGGCTGTTGTACTACCAGATTTCGAACGGGTACTACTGGTCGAGTACATTTACAGGTACTAGTGCTTACTGTCTGACCTTCGACAGCGGTATCGTGAATCCTGCGAGCAACTACAACCGTTCAGTCGGCTTCGCTCTGCGGTGTACAAAAAGTTTATAAGGCTTTTCACCCAAACACCTCGTGCAAAATCTCGACCGACTTTATTTCCCTGAAATTGGCCAAATGCAGGCGGTAATAATTCAGGATGCTTTCAATCAGCGATTTGCGCTCGTGGCGCGAAAAACGGAAAGCCGACATGTTTTCGTAATTGATTCTCAACAGGTTATATAGCGACTTGCTTTCCGGCGGATTCAAGAAATCGGGGTGCGCAGGCTTCTGCTCCGAAAAAATCCCTTCGCGAAGGTCGAAATATGCGCCATCGCTGTAATCCGCGCCGTCGGGATAAATGCCCAAAAAACGGCTCAACCCGACCATAAACGCCAAATGAAAATTGGAATACGAGGTTTCGGTCAGTTCAAAAATCTCGACCGAGCGCAGCAAAAACTCAAACAGCAAGCGGTTTTCCTGCGTTTCGACAATGATTTTGCCGGTCAGTTCGGCCAAAAAAATGCTGATTGCGCTTTTTACCGGGTCGCTCAAAACAGAGTTCAGCGGAATGGCCGCACGCGCCTCCTTAATCCGCTGAAAATCGCGAAGATTACGGTGTTCAACTTCCATTTCGAGAACTGCTAAACAGTGGAACAGCGAACGCGGGCAGCGGCTCGTTTTCGCCTTTCGCGAGGAAATAATATAAGTTACCTTCCCGAATTTTTCGGTATAAACGGGCGCCAACGAATACTTGTCGTTGTAAGCCGCCGTTCCGAGAACGATTCCACGTGTCTTGTGAAGCATCAGGCAAAGGTAATAATTTATTGCGAGAAAACGCACAAACCTGATTGGTTGCATGTGTTTTTGACTGTTTTTCAGACGGAATTTTGCCTAAATTTGATAAAATCCCGAAAATTTTTCAGAAATATTTTGCTGTTTCAAAAAAATGTTGTACATTTGCACCCGCTAAACGCAAAACGAGGTCTGTTCGTCTATCGGTTAGGACGCAAGATTTTCATTCTTGAAAGAGGGGTTCGATTCCCCTACGGACTACTAAAAAATGATTTAAATACATACGAAAATGGCAAATCATAAGTCATCTGTTAAGAGAATTAGGCAAACGCTTACGAAGAGATTGCGTAACAAATATTATGCAAAGACGGCCCGCAACGCTGTTCGCAAACTCCGCGCGCTTACGGTAAAATCGGAAGCCGACGAGATGTATAAGAAAGTGAGTTCTATGCTGGATAAGTTGGCAAAGAAAAACGTTATCCACAAGAACAAGGCCGGCAACTTGAAATCGAAGTTGGCTTTGCACGTAAACAGGCTCAATTAGCACGATTTTTCATAGTTTTAAAAGTTTTAAATTGGAGAGGTTGGCTTGGATAAGCCAACCTTTTTTGGCTTAAAATTTTAAAAATCCAAAAAAAAACCGTACCTTTGTTTGTTTTAAGAGATTGAATCAATTCCTTAAAATTTTTTTTACAAATTTATTAAATGAGCGAAGAAATTAAAAACTTGGAAACCGAATATTCCGCCGATAGTATTCAGGTGCTGGAAGGGCTGGAAGCCGTAAGAAAGCGTCCGGCAATGTATATTGGCGACGTAAGCGAAAAAGGCTTGCATCATCTTGTGTATGAAGTAGTTGATAACTCTATCGACGAGGCGCTGGCCGGATTTTGCGACCATATAGAGGTGGCCATCAACGAAGACGGCTCGATAACCGTAACCGACAACGGACGCGGTATCCCCGTAGGATTCCACGAAAAAGAGCAAAAATCGGCTCTGGAAGTGGTGCTGACCGTATTGCACGCCGGCGGAAAATTCAACAAAGATTCGTACAAAGTTTCCGGCGGTCTGCACGGGGTGGGCGTTTCGTGCGTAAATGCGCTTTCGACCTACCTGAAAGCCGAAATCCACCGCGACGGCAAGATTTACGAACAGGAATATTCCTGCGGAAAACCCCTCGGCGACATCCGCGAAACGGGCGAAACAGACAGCACAGGTACAATAATTACTTTCCGTCCCGACGCAAGTATCTTTATAACAACAGAATACAAATACGAAATTCTTGCAAAACGCCTGCGCGAACTCGCATATCTGAATGCCGGAGTGCGCCTGCAACTGACCGATAAACGCGTTCTGAAAGAAGACGGTACGTTCCGGAGCGAAATTTTCTATTCCGAAGAAGGCCTGAAAGAATTTGTGAAGTTTATCGACGCCAACAAAGAGCCTCTGATTCCCGATATTATCCATATCATTACCGAAAAACAGGGCATTCCGGTGGAAGTGGCGATGACTTACAACACTTCGTATAACGAAAATGTTTATTCTTACGTCAATAATATCAACACGATAGAAGGCGGAACCCACCTTACCGGCTTCCGGCAGGGACTGACGCGCACGCTGAAAAAATACGCCGAAGATTCGAAAATGCTCGAAAAAGTGAAAATCGAAATCAACGGCGACGACTTCCGCGAAGGACTGACGGCCGTAATCTCGATAAAAGTTCAGGAACCGCAATTTGAAGGCCAGACAAAAACCAAACTCGGCAACAACGAGGTAATGGGCGCAGTGGGCGTAGCAGTCAGCGAAGCCCTCGGCAACTTCCTCGAAGAACATCCGAAAGAGGCCAAACTGATTGTCGAAAAGGTGATTTTGGCAGCAACCGCCCGCCACGCAGCCCGCAAAGCCCGCGAAATGGTGCAGCGCAAATCGCCCCTTTCAGGAGGCGGACTTCCGGGAAAATTGGCCGACTGTTCCGACCGCGACCCCGAAAAATGCGAACTCTTCCTCGTCGAGGGGGATTCGGCAGGCGGAACGGCAAAACAGGGACGCGACCGCAAATTTCAGGCAATATTGCCGCTGCGCGGTAAAATCCTGAACGTGGAAAAAGCAATGCACCACAAAGTGCTTGAAAGCGAAGAAATCCGGAATATATATACCGCACTCGGAGTTACAATAGGCACCGAAGAAGATTCCAAAGAATTGAATATCAGCAAACTGCGCTACCACAAAGTGGTAATTATGACCGATGCCGACGTTGACGGCGCCCATATAGCAACGCTTATCCTGACATTCTTTTTCCGCCACATGCGCCCGATGATTGAAAACGGATACATCTACATCGCTACTCCCCCACTCTACCTGATGACGAAAGGCAAAACACGGGAATATTGCTGGACCGACCGCCAGCGCCAGGTATTTATCGACCGCTACGCCGACGGCAACGAAGGCGCCTGCACCACGCAGCGTTACAAAGGTTTGGGTGAGATGAACGCCGAGCAACTCTGGGAAACGACGATGAGTCCCGACGGACGCACCCTTCGGCAGGTTTCGATAGAAAATGCGGCCGCCGCCGACAACGTTTTCTCGATGCTGATGGGCGAAGACGTGGCTCCCCGACGGGAATTTATTGAAGAAAACGCTACCTACGCCAATATTGACGTGTAGGCTAAAAATACTTTGTTATGACATACCTTGTTACCGGAGGTGCAGGTTTTATCGGCGCCAACTTTGTAAAATACGTTCTGGCGAAACATCCTGATATTCGGCTTGTTATCCTCGACGCCCTTACTTATGCCGGAAATATCGGCACGATTGCCGACGAACTGAAAGACCCGCGGGTAAAGTTCGTCAAGGGTGATATTGTTGATTCAGAGGTAGTTGCTAAAATTTTCTCGGAAAATGAGATAGATTTTGTCGTCAATTTTGCCGCCGAAAGCCACGTTGACCGGAGCATCGAAAACCCGCAACTCTTCCTCGAAACCAACATCCTGGGCGCTCAAAACCTGCTCGAAAATGCCAAAAAAGCGTGGTCGAAAGGCAAGGACGAATCGGGCTATCCGCTTTACCGCGAAGGAGTTAAGTTCCTGCAAGTATCGACCGACGAGGTTTATGGCAGCCTTGGCGAAACAGGCTATTTTACCGAAACAACCCCGCTCGACCCGCGAAGCCCGTATTCCGCATCAAAAGCGGGAGCCGATATGATTGTAACGGCTTATTCCGAAACTTACAAAATGCCGGTAAATATCACGCGCTGCTCCAATAATTACGGACCGTATCATTTTCCGGAAAAACTTATTCCGCTGATAATCAAGAATATACTCGAAGGCAAAAAACTTCCGGTTTATGGCGACGGCACGAATGTCCGCGACTGGCTTTACGTGGAAGACCACTGTAAGGCGATTGATACGGTTTTGCTGCACGGCCGCCCCGGTCAGGTGTATAACGTAGGCGGACACAATGAGATGAAAAACATTGATATTGTGAGGCTTACGATAGCCACAGTCCGCCGTCTGACGGAGGAAAATCCCGAATATCGGAAAGCGCTGAAAACCGCTCCCGAAAACATCAACGACAACCTGATAACTTTTGTGAAAGACCGTCTGGGACACGATAAGCGTTATGCCATCGACCCCGCAAAAATCACTGCGGAACTTGGCTGGCAGCCCGAAACGCGCTTCGCCGACGGAATTGTGAAAACCATCCGCTGGTACCTCGAAAATCAGGACTGGGTCGATGAAGTAACCTCCGGCGAATATATGAAATATTACGAAAAAATGTATGCCAACCGCTGATAAAATCAGGTTTGCCGTAGTCGGCTGCGGATATATCGGGAAACGCCACATCGAGATGATTCTTCGCAACAGCGAAGCGGAACTTACAGCCCTTTGCGATATTTTGCCGCGCGAAGAACTCGGCCTCGACGAATCGCTGCCGTTTTTCCCTTCGCTCGACGCGCTTCTGGCTTCGGATGCGGAATTTGACGTGCTGAACATTTGCGTTCCCAACGGACTTCACGCTTCAATGGCCGTCAAAGCGATAGAGGCCGGACACAATGTCGTGATTGAAAAACCAATGGCTCTTGCCTCTGCCGATGCAGGCGCAATTCTTTCAGCAGCAGAACGTTACGGCAAAAAGGTTTTCTGCGTGATGCAAAACCGCTATTCCCCGCCTTCGGTCTGGATTAAGGAAATTGTGGATTCCGGACGGCTTGGGGAAATATTTTTGGTTCAGATAAACTGCTACTGGAATCGCGATGCAAGATATTATAAATCAGGCTCTTGGCACGGCACAAAAGACCTCGACGGCGGTACGCTTTTTACTCAGTTTTCGCATTTTATCGACCTGATGTACTGGCTTTTCGGCGACATAAAAAATATCCGCGCCCGATTTGCCGATTTCAATCATGGAAATCTGACCGATTTCGACGATTCAGGCTCTGTTTCTTTCGATTTTGTACGCGGCGGAATGGGAATTTTCAATTTTTCGACTTCGGTTTACGACCGAAATTTCGAGAGTTCGGTAACTGTGATTGCCGAAAACGGGACAGTAAAAATCGGCGGGCAATATATGAACGAGGTAGAATATTGCAACATAAAGGATTACACGATGCCGGAACTTGCGCCTACAAATCCGGGAAACGACTACGGAGCCTACAAAGGCTCGGCTCAAAACCATCATTTTGTTATAGAAAATGTCGTTAATGTGCTGAAAAACAAAGGCCAACACATAACGACCAATGCTTACGAAGGATTTAAGGTTGTGGAAATCATCGAACGGATGATGAACGCCTGAAAAACTCGCGGTTTACTTTTTCAGTTTTCCGGTAATCCCGGCCCCGAACAGCGCAAAATCGTATATCACAGGGTCTTCGGGACAAAATTCGCGCAGGACGGCGGTCAGTTCTTCAACCGCCTTGCGGTCGTTGCTCTTGCGGGACAAGATTCCGAGTTCGCGGGCGACATTGCCTACGTGAACATCGAGCGGGATGTATAACTGGCTTGGTTTCAGAGCCTTCCACACGCCGCGGTCAACAATTCCGTCGTTGCGGACTAACCAGCGCACAGCCATATTAAGGCGTTTCAAGGCCGACTGTCCGTAACTTGCCGGGTAGCAGAGGCTGTTTGCCTGTCCGCCGTTGGCGGAGCGCATTTCCTGCGACAGAAGTCCGGCAAAAGTCCATGCGGGCGCGGCAGATTCGGCGGCTCGGTTCTCTATCAGCATATTTTCGACGCTGCCGAAACGCTCAAAAATACGGCGGAATCCGCGCAGCATATAGGCCAAATCAGGCTCGAAAAAAGTCCTGTGGACATTCGCCTTGCCAAGAGCGCGGTAATCCTCGTTCATCACGAAATCGAAAGGGCTGCCGCCCATTTTAGCCAACATTCTTTCGGCGTCGCGCAAAATCATCGGCCGTTTTCCCCAAGCGATAGTTGCAACTGTAAACGACACTATTTCAATGTCTTGCAACCGCTCGTAGCGCAATGGAAACTGCACCGGGTCGCTTTCGATAAAAGACGGAGTATTGAACTGGGCGACTAATTCGTCGAGAAAAGATTTTATTTTTGGTTTATTCATTGGTCAATATTTCTAATATTTTATCAACAACCTTTTATAAAAATAAAAATTATATTTCCCGCAAATAATCCAGCGCTTCCTCGATTTCCTCTTTCGCGGCCGTTTGGTTGATTTCCACCTCGCCAAGGGCTTTTAGAAGCGTAAAATTTATGCCGTTGGAATCATTTTTCTTGTCGTGCCGCATCAACTCAAAAAGCCTGTCGTACTGGCTGCAATCGAACGAAAAAATGCCATAATTCTCTTTTATAAAACGTGTTACTTTCGATAATATTGTTTTGTCGAATCCTAATTTTATAAACGAAAGATAAAGTTCGCAAATCAGCCCCCATGCAACGGCGTAACCGTGAGGAACAAGGCGTTTCAGTTCGTGCGACAGGCTCTCGAAAGCGTGTCCGAAAGTATGTCCGAGGTTAAGCGCCTTGCGAAGCCCTTCCTCGCGCGGGTCCTGCTCTACAATTTTTTCTTTTACAAGAACCGATTCAAAAAGCAAATCGTTAAGATGTTCATAATCAATCGTTTCAAAATCGAAAGACAAGACCTCTCCACAGGGGAGGGAGGATTTGGGAGGTGCGGCAATCAATGCGTGTTTCAGCAATTCGGCGTATCCCGAAAGCAAGTTCGTTAAATCAAGCGTTCTGAAAAACTGCGAATCAATCAAAACCGCTTCGGCAGGGCAAAAGGCGCCTATTTCGTTCTTCAATCCGCCGAAGTTTATGCCTGTTTTTCCGCCGACAGCCGCATCCACAGCGCCAAGCAGGGTTGTCGGGATGTTGATAAAGCGGATTCCGCGCTTGAAAGCCGCAGCCGCAAAACCGCCAAGGTCGGTTGTCATTCCGCCGCCAAGGTTGATTAGCAGCGACTTTCTGGTGGCTCCGTTCTGCGACAGAAACTCCCAAACGGCAGACAGCGACTGCAAATTTTTGTTCTCATCGCCCGATGGGATAATTATTTTTTTAGCCGCCTCAATTTCCTTGATTCCAAGCAGCCGCGGAAGACAAAAACGCTCGGTATTTTCGTCCATTAAAACGAATAATCCGCTGTAATCGAGACTTTTAAGCAAGCCTCGCAAATCGTTTTCTATATCAGTGCATCTAATAATCTGCTGTTTCATAATTCTAAATTGTTTTTTTAAGTATTTTTGCCGTATAAAATCGTATTGCGAACCATAAATGCCTGATTATGGTAGGAATAGTTCCATAATATCGGCACATAATCCGGTAGCGTTCTTTCAGCGATTCTTTGCGTTTTTGGGCGCTCAATCCGGCTTCGAGAAAGCGCGAAAGAATAAGATGTGTATTGTGTATTGTTTCAGCCTTTTTCATACAGCGGATGCACCAGTCAATATCCGATGAATAGCGGTATTGCAGGTCAAATTCGGGCGCAATTTCGCGGCGCACGACAAACGACTGATGACAAACTAACATTCCCATCCGAAAACTTTTCCAGTGGAGATGTTCGGGTGCGCTCAAACGCCGCATTCCAAGCGAGGCGCCGGAGGCGCTTACCATTTCGGTTTCACCATACAAAATGGAAAATGGAAAATTTTATTTCTTGCAGGGTATTTTCGTTGTAAAAAGTGTCGCCGGCATTGAGGAACCAGACGTAATCGCCTGTGGCAATGCGCAAGCCTTTGTTCATTGCGTCGTACAATCCTTTATCCGGCTCTGAAACCACAATAAAACCGTCATTGCGGGCTTGACCAGCAATCTCATCAATTATTTCCAACGTTCTATCGGTTGATTTTCCGTCCACAACAATATACTCAAAGTCTTTGCAGGTTTGAGATGCAACGCTTTCGAGGGTGCGCTCTATCCACTTTTCGGCGTTGTAGGTTACTGTTATAATAGAAAAAGTCATACTGTTTTTTTCTTCATATTTTTCCAAAACTTCTTAACCGTATTCCAAATTTGCGTTTGATAACGTACTATCATTGACGGATTTACAAATAATTTATCAAATCCTCGCTCTGCCATTTGACGATGGAAAAAGTAGTGTTCGGCACGGCTTTCGACTTTTTCGTTATCATTCAATAAAACTCCGTAACGGCAACCCTCGATTGCCTCACGCCGATAAATAGCCAAACCGCCGAAAGCCGATGCCACGCGGATTGGCGGCATTCCCGCTTTCAGAAAAGCCCAGCGATATTGCGCCGCTTTGATGCTTTCTTCGGTTTGCGGAATATTTTCCTGACCGCACTCCACAAA
>JAISUN010000098.1 GCA_031272085.1 Dysgonamonadaceae bacterium
CGTTCCGATTCGTAAAATTCGGAAAGTCCGTTTACGATGCGGTCTTCCGGCACGCCGTAATTGCCTATAAGCGGGTAAGTTACTGTAAGAATTTGACCTGCGTAAGACGGGTCGGTAAGGCTTTCGGGGTAGCCGACCATTGCGGTATTGAAAACGACTTCGCCGGCGGCAGGCGCTTCATATCCAAAGGAATAGCCGTCAAACGACATTCCGTTTTCAAGTATTAATCTGATTTTATTATCCATTTTCTGAAAAAAGTTTTCAGGGTACAAAGGTACTAAAAAATATCGGAAAACAATAAAATCTCATTTTTATATGAACAAATTTTGCTCCGAAGGAAGCAGCAAATAAGATATTAATGCAAAAATTTTTTATATTTTCAATGTTTTTTCAAAAATAATATACTATTTTTGCCCAAAAATATAACCCAAAAAAATTCATTTGTGTATGAAAATTTTTAAATCTTTATTTTTCATCTGCGCCTTCGCTCTTTTGAGTTTGAACGCCGGCGCACAAGGCCTTAAAGCCTTCAAATTACCCAACGGATTAAGCGTTTTTATCTGGGAAGATGACAAGGCCTCCGACGTTTTCGGGATGGTAGCCGTCAATGCCGGAGCCAAAGACGACCCTGCCGAATATACCGGTCTGGCGCATTATCTCGAACACCTGATGTTCAAAGGCACCGACAAAATAGGCGCCCTCGACTGGGATAAAGAAAAGCCTGTGTATGAACAGATTATCGCCAAGTACGACGAAATGGCCGACGCCGCCGACCCTGTCCGTAAACAGGAAATTTCGAAAGAAATTAATCAACTGACACAGGAAGCGGCCAATTACAGCCTGTCGAACGAGTTTTCCGCCCTTATCGAGAGTTTTGGCGGAGAAAATATGAATGCGTCCACGCATAATGATTATACCGAATACCACAATTCTTTTCCTCCGGGCGAAGTTTACAAGTGGTTGGAAATTTACTCCGAACGCTTGATAAATCCAGTTTTCCGCATATTTCAGACGGAACTCGAAACAGTTTACGAAGAATACAACCGGCGACAGGACGAAAGAAGCACCAGAGAAAGCGAGTTTCTTATGGCAAATGAGTTTGATGGGCATCCTTATGCAAGGCCAATTATCGGGTTGCCGGAACATCTGAAAAATCCGCGTTTGAGCAAACTTATCCAGTTTTACCGCGACTGGTACGTGCCTTCAAATATGGCCCTGATACTCGCCGGAAACGTGAAAACCAACGAAGTTTTGCCCATTATCCGCGAAAAATTCGGCCGGCTCGAAAACCGCCCCGCTCCCGAAAAGAAAGTATATCCCGAAACTCCGCTCAAAGGCCGGAAAAGCATCAGCGCAAAACTGACGCGCTATCCGGAAGTCATCCTCGCTTTCCCCGGAATAACTTCGTCGAGCGAAGACGATATTGCGCTCGACATCTGCACCTCGCTGCTCTCAAATTCCAGCCAAACCGGACTTATCAACAAATTAAGCCTCGACGGCGACCTTATGGCGGCCGGAGCAAATTCGTTGAGTTTGCTCGACAGAGGAGTTGTTGAAATATACGGAATTCCGCTTTACGACCGCAATCAGGGACGTTTTGAATCGCTTGGCTCGGTAGAAAAAATGCTGCTTGCCGAACTGAAAAAAATAAAAGAAGGCAAAATTGACGAAGAACTCGTGCTTTCAATTAAAAACGGAATGATTCGCAACCACGAACTCTCGATAGAATCCAACTACGGCAAATGCAGCGCAATAGCCGACATTTTCCTGAACGGCAAGGATATGAACCGCCTGCTCGATTACGGAACTTTGGTAGCCGAAACAAGTATGGATAAAATCAAAGAAACCGCCAGCAAATATTTTGGCGACAACTATTTAGTCTTCAACCTTTCCGAAGGAAAACCGGAAAAGGGAAAGGAACTCGAAAAACCAAAATACGAACCGATTAAGCCGGTAAGAGGCGTGGAATCGAACTACGCAAAAGAATTTAAACTGCTGCCGGTAAAGTACTTAAAAAATTCTTTCGCCGATATGAACGAGGTTCAGTCGCGCCAGATAAACGACCGCTCAAAATTGTTTTATACCGTCAATCCGGTAAACGACATCTTCTCGCTGACGCTGAAATTCGGAATCGGAACCGAAAAAATGCCGAAATTGGAATATGCAGTCAGTCTGATGAACAATGCCGGAATAATGGGACAAATGGACGCACAGCAAGTTAAACGCGCTTTTGCCGACCTTGGCGCAACCTGCCGGTACTACGTCAACGACAGTTACCTTTACGTATCTGTAACCGGTTTCGACGTAAACCTTGAAGCGACCTGCAACCTGCTGACCCGCCAAATCCTGCTTCCGAAACTCGACGAAAAGCAGATGAACAACCTGCAAGGACAGGAAATGCAATCGCGCAGAATGGAAAAAGATATGACCGAAAGTTTGAGGGCGGCGATGGAAGAATACATCCTCTACGGCGCAAAATCGGACTACATCGACCGCCTGACAATGGATGAGGTAAACGAATTGACGGTCAGCAACCTTACCGGCGAGTTCCAGCGGGCTACCGACTACGAAGCCGAAATACACTACGTAGGCGCCTTGGCCTTCGACGAAGCATACAATATTTTAAGCAAAAATCTGCCCCTGAAAAACGGGGAAAAAGCCTCTACTTCGCCCGAAATAAAGGAACTGACCTCATATCCCGAAAATACGGTATTCCTGCTGCCTAACAGCGACGTAAAACAAAGTAATATAACATTTTACGTACTGAGCGACGACTACAAAAACAGCATCGACCCGTATATGAATGCTTTCAATCAGTATTTCGGCGATGGCGGTTTGAACGGCCTCGTGTTTCAGGAAATCCGCGAATACCGCTCTATGGCTTATTCGGCTTACGGTTCGTTCGACAATCCTCCTCTTGAAAACCACAAGACTTATTTTGATGGCTACGTCGGTACTCAGGGCGATAAAACCCTCGATGCGGTGGATGTTTACAGTTCCCTGCTGACCGATATGCCTCAATATCCGGAGCGGCTGTTCAACCTGAAAAGTTATCTGAAAGGCACAGCCTCGGTCGAAAAGCCGACTTTCAGGAACGCAAGCCAGATGTATGAGAACTGGAAACGGCGCGGATACACCCTTTCGCCCGCCGAAACCAACTTCCCGAAATACGACGCCCTGACTTTCGACCAGATAACCGGTTTTTACAACGAAAACATCAAGGGACGCCCCATAGTAATCGGCATAATGGGCGACCCCAAATCGCTCGACGAAAAAGCGCTGTCGAAATACGGCAAGGTCGTGAAACTTTCTAAAAGCAAGATTTTTAGCGAGAAATAGGACATTGCTTTTCAAAAAAACCAACAAGCCGGACAAGAAAAATTCTCGTCCGGCTTGCTTGTTTTAAACCCTATAAAATTTTCTGCTTAACGCAGGAAATTTGCGGGGATTGTGCGGCGCAAAAATTCTTTGTGCGACAAGGTCGAGCCTTTGAAAGTTTTTTGGCTGCCGGCGCGGAAATCTGCTTTTGGCGCTGCGATGGGGCTGCCGGTTATGGTAAATGTTTCGTAGCCATAACCAAAATAGCCTGCGCTGACGTAATAGATTACTGCAAAATAAAATACTCCGTCCTTGTAGTAACTCTGTCCCCTGCTTGTTCCGCCGGTATAATCAACGAGGTCGTCAATATAAACCGAACCGTAAGAAGAATGTACATAACCGGTTTCCTGGTCATCTACCAGCACTTCGCCTGTCGTTTTGTTGTAAGTGAAGGCAAAATCAACGCCGTAGCACCAGTTTTCTATTTTCCAGCGGGTGGGGTCGGCGTCGCTCTGATAGAGCGTAAGACCCGGGTCGGGACCGCTAAAAATTAACGAATATTCGTAAGTGCCGGTAGAAACGGCCGTCCATGTTTCACCTGTTGCCGGAGTATATTTCAACTCGGCCGAAGCCACGGTTTGCGCTTCGCCGCCGCCGTAAGCAACAGCCACAATGGTATATTTTCCCGCAACCGGAGCGGCTGCGAAAGGAACCAGATTTGTCGATTCTGCCGCAGGAACCTCTATCGATTCTATGCTGCCGTCCTTTATTCCTTCGGCGGCTGCATCCACGTCGGTGCCTTCAACTACTGCGAGGCGGACTGATTCTACATCGCCGCCTACTGCGGTGATTTGTCCCAAAACGCCCGTATCTACTCCTTTGGCGTCGGTATATTTGCCTGCATAAGCAATTTCAAGCGAATAGTCAGCCAAAACTACGCCCGGCATCGCTACCCTGAACGATTCGTTTTTATTGCCGAGATATAAGGAGCCGCTGTTGTAATTAGCCATACCGAAAAGCAAAGTGCTGGCGGGGAATCTTATAATTCCATTTTCAAAAGTACCGGTATTTCCGGCCGCTTTCTGGCTTTCCAAGGTTTCGCCTCTTGCAATATAATAGCCTGCCAAACTGCCGACTTTAATCATTCCGTAACCCCAATTAACGCCTATGTCCTGCACTGCAATCCAAACGGCGGTCGGGTCTTCGGCGTGAATTTCGAGGTACCAGTCCCTCGAATCGTCCCAGTCGCCCGGGTCGTTGTATTCATAAGCCGCCCCATAAGGATTAACCAAGCGGAATAATCCCGGAGTCAACTGGTTTTCCTGTATTTCCACCTGATACTGCAAATCATCCACGCCATATAAGGCTGAAAAAAAGGCTTCAACGTAAGTAGCCATTCCGAGCGATACCCAGGGCGCGGGAATACCTACGCTGACCGTGTATTCAGTCAAGCCGTAGGGCGAGGTGTAGCCGTCGCCGCCGATGCTCAATTTAAGTTCGGAATATGTGTCGAATCCTACCGCGTCGGGGTCGTAGCCGACTGTGATGGAAGTTGCCGACTGTCCCTGCGCAAAAGCAACGGAAGTAGGAATACTGTATAGTCCGTCGCCGCCTGATACCGTAAGAGGCACAGTTATTGCATCGTCGGTTTTAACTCTCGCTATGGCTATCTGGAACGAATGTTCCAAACTCGACAAGTTTATTGTCGCCGCGTTGGTCGAGGGGAAATACACCTGCGCCGTGTTGAGCGCCTCGGCCGGCGTATAGGGCGCCTCTTCTTCGCATGCGTAGAAGCCTGTCATGGCAAGCAATGCAAACAAAATGCACGATATATTTTTTATTGATTTCATAACCATTATTTTTTATTTAATTATTTTTTATCTGAATATTGACCTACCGGACTTGGATAGTTGATAGTAGCAGTCGGGTTGGGGTTGTTATAACCTTCCAAAGCCACATTAGCCTGTACTTCCGAAATGGGAATAACCAAATTCCAGATAGGTTTAATGCCCTCGCAGTTCACTTTAAATACGTCTGCCGGAGCATTTGTGCCTTCGTAGTTCTGCATAACGCCCGGTTTCAGGCGTTTAGCCGTAGGGAATGCATTGCCTTCGCCCCAGAACTCGATGCGCATCTGCGTCAGCACTTCCAACTGGAAAGTGCGGAGGTCGGAAGTCGAGAAGTTGTAGTCGGGCTGGCGGTAGGTTTTCATAAAATCGTTCAGTTTAGCCACGCCTGCTGCTACGTTTTGCGATGCTCCAACAGCCTCTGCCTCAATAAGGTACATTTCCTCTACGCGCATTATGGGGACGTCCACTGCGCCGCCTATGCTGTATGTTTTCCAGTCGCCGTCTTTGCAGCGGAATTTTAGCGAAAGATATGCGGGCGCGTTGTTGATAAAGTCGGCGTCGCGCGAAGTTTTATAATTGTAGTAAGCATACTTTTGAGGGTCGAGGAAAGTGTGCTTGCGGAAGTCCGTAGTGGCAATCTTGTCGTAGAGCGAACGGTCGATGCTCGGGCAAGTCAGTGAAGAATAGCCCCAGTCCGCTTCGCCGGAAATCCAGCCGGTAAAATTCGCAAGGTTGCGCATATTTTCAGCGGCATAATTTACATACCACATCCATGCCTGGTTGGCAACGCAGAAGCCGGTTGTCGGGTCTTCCCACTGCGTTGCGGTAACGGGCGAACCGCCGAAGGTATCGATAGCCTTGCGGGCATACTCGGCAGCCTTGGCGTACTGTCCGTCCCACAAGTAAACTTTTGCTTTCAGTCCGTAAACTACGGCCAAACTGGGGAATAACCCCGAACTTGGGGTGTAATCAGCCATACATTCCTCCGCCTTGTCGAGGTCGGAAAGTATAAAAGCAATCATATCGGCGTGGGAAGCGCGGGGGTTGTTTTTGGCAATCTCGCCGGTAGTTTCTTCCGTTACGAAAGGCACCGTCAATCCCAGAACTTTCGAGCAGTCGGTATATTTGTTTTCGACCGGTTCGAAGAATACGGTCAACATATAATAGTCGAATGCGCGGCAAGCGTATGCTACTCCGGCAGCGCCTTTGATGGACGGCAACAAACTTTCGTCGGTAATATCAACCGAAGCGATAATATCGTTAGCCGATTTTATAAATTTATACAGAGTAAACCATGGCAGGTAAGCAAAATAACTGTTTTCGCCCACCTCGCGGCTAAACGTGTTGTAGTCCCTGTACCAGTCGTAACCCGTATTGGAACCAAGCGGATATATATCTCCCAAGAGTTCTGTTTGAGCAATCATAAATTGCGGATAAGCCATATCGGTTTCGTGAACTTGGGAGTTATAAACCAAATAGCCTTGCGTCATTTGTGCAGGTATTCCGTTAAGGGAGGCTTCCAGAGCCGAGGCCGAAGCGCCTATCTGCTCGGAAGTTGCGGTACCCCCTTCCGGGAAAGTTTCTTCAATACAACTGCTTAATGTCAGCGTAAACGCCGCAGCAGCCAACAGAGATAATATTTTATTTACTGTTTTCATATTTTATATCTGTTTTAATGTTTAAAATTTAATTGTAATACCGCCCGATACTGTTCTCATAGGCGCATAATAAGTAGCGTTACCCGTCATAGAGTATATATTGCCAGTAGTTTCGTCGCTGTATGCCTGGCGCGGGTCGAAGCCTCTGCGTTTTGACCAGTAGAATACGTTTTCGGCTGCAATATAGAGGCGCAAAGAATTGATTGCCGCTTTTTTAGTCCATTTCGAGGGGAAAGTATAACCCAAATTGATATTCTCTATATTCAGGTAACTTGCATCGGTCAGAAAGCGTGATGATTGGGATGATGCGTAAAGGTCGTCGAACACAAAACGCGGAATAGCGCTGGATGTATTTTCTGGCGTCCATGAATTCAAAACATCTACGTGGAAGTTGTATCCGACGCTCGAACTGGTAGGGGGCGACACAAACCGCGCATAAGTAGAGTCGTAGTATTTACCGCCAAGCCGATACGAGAAATTGGCGCTTAAATCCACTCCGTAAGCGCGTATAGTAGTACCAAAACCTCCAAAAATTTTGGGAAGGGCCGTTTCATTGATTACATAATAGTCGGCATCGGAATAAACATTGGTAGTTTCGCGTCCGGTTATATTACCCTCGTCGTCTTTGACATTTTTATACCACAAGGATTGTCCATCCTCTCCTACTCCGGCATAATCTTTTAAGCGCCATGTAAGTATCGACAAGTCTTCCGCAACAAAATAATTTCCAAGATTGTATCCCTTATATTCAACTCCGTTTGCGTCATATAAAGACGAAGTTTTCTTGTCTTCGTGCAACATGGTAATGCGGTTTTTCAGAGTAGCAAAGTTGAATTTGACGTCCCATGTTATATCTTTCGCATTAATAACGTTCACGTCAAAATCAAGTTCAACTCCGGAATTGTACATATCGCCAACATTGTCGTAATAACTTGAATATCCAAGCGAAGGAGCAACTGTGAATGAGAACAGCATATCCGTCGTATTACGTTTGTAATATTCTAAACTACCCTCTATGCGGTCGAACAACATGAATTCGGCTCCAACATTGAAATTGGCGTTCGATTCCCAGGTAATATCTTTTGTTCCCTTGGTATAGAACTGGGTTCCTACGTTGCCCGACGAATTGACAATATCGAATACGTCAGTATAGCGATACAAACCGATGTCGTCGTTACCCTGCACTCCGTAAGAGGCTTTCAGTTTCAATTCATTTACTTGGGAAGCAGTGAACCAATTTTCTTTATTGATAAGCCATGCTCCGCCTACCGACCAGAAGTTGCCCCAGCGGTAATCGGGATGGAAGCGAGAAGAAGCGTCGCGGCGATATGAAGCCGAAGCAAAATAACGGTTGTCGTAGTCGTATTGCAAACGGCTAAAATAACCTTCATTATTGCGGGTATTTATATAGGATTCTGCACTCTGGCCGTCTAAAACAGCGCCGCTCAATTCCTTATTGCTCTGCGAAAACATCTTCGATTTGCTGGCTCCCAATTCATAGTAAATATATTTATAAAATTCGTGTCCCAGCAAAATTTCCAAATGATTGCGGTCTGCTATGGTAGTTGTGTAGTTCAACAACTGCTGCAAGTTATAGTCATACGTGCGCGTGTGATATTTTTCAACCGTACCGCCGGTAGTGTCGAACTGTCCGTAGTAAGGATTATAGACGTATGTATAGCGCGTTTCGTCGAGGTTGTAGGTTCCGTTTATCGTCAATCTAAAACCTTTCAGGGGAGTAAGGTCGATAAATGCGTTGCCGGAAGAAGCATTGCCTTCTGCATTATTTGTATTCAGATAACTGTCCATAATGGGGTTGGCGTCCGATATCCAGGGACGGGCCATGCCTGCATTGGTGCCGTTGCCGTAGTCCATCATTTCAAAACCGTTTTCATCGATTTTCACATTGCCGTCGCCTGTGCGGATATAGGCAGGATAAATGGGAGCCACCTGCGTGGTGAAAGCCCAGATATTTCCGGTTGAGGTACTCGAACCGTTGTTGCCGAGCGAATTATGTTCAAATCGTGCATAAGACGTATTTCCGCCCACTTTCAACCATTCTTTTGCCTGATAATCGGCTCTTAAACGGCCGGTTAAACGGGTAAAATCGGAAGCCTTTGTGATGCCTTCGTTGCTCAAATAGCCGAGGGCGGCATAGAAAGTAGATTTTGTTCCCGACGCTCCGCTTATGGAAAGGTTGTATTCCTGGCGCAGGCCGTCGCGCATTCCCGCATTACTCCAATCATCGGGAATTAAATAATAATCTTCGCCACGGTATGAAACCGTGCGTCCCAGCGTAGCATTGGGATTCAGTTTACCGTTGAGACCAATCAACATCTGTCCCTGCGGGTAGGAATAAACATTGTATCCCAGACCGCCGTTGCCCTGGTCGCCGAACAGGTTGGCGTTGGCTTTTTGCCAGGCCGCTTCCTGCGACATTCCCTGATTAACATAATACTGCGATAAAGCGCCGTAATGCAATTCGTAATATTGCGCCGGATTTGTAATTACATCGTAATTCTGCAAGGCGCGAGTATTTGTTCCGTATTTAGCGTCGAAAGTGATTACCGCATCGCCGCTTTTGTCCGGACGTTTGGTGGTAATCATAATAACTCCGTTAGCGCCCCGCGCTCCATACAGAGCGTTAGAAGCGGCGTCTTTCAATACAGTCATCGATTCCACATCATTGGGATTTATGCTGCTTACATCTCCGCTATACGGAGCGCCGTCCACTATAATCAAGGGATTGTTCCCTGCATTCAGCGAACTGAAACCGCGTATTTTAATAACAGAAGTAGCGCCCGGAGCGCCGTTGCTTGACGATAATTGAACGCCCGGAACAGCGCCGGAAAGCGCATTAGTAACGCTCGACACCTGCGATTTTTCCAATTCGGCGGAGCCGACCACTTTGGCCGAGCCGGTGAAAGAAGATTTTTTGGCTGTACCGAAAGCCACCACAATCACTTCATCAAGGGCGGTACTCGACGCTTTCAGCGTAGCCGTAATATCGGAGGCGGCCTCCACCTCCAAATCATTGAAGCCAAGATACTTGATTACCAGCGTTTTGGCCGCCGCCGGAACGCTCAACGCAAATTTTCCGTTTACATTGGTCGTCGTTCCAACCGCGGGGTTGTCCTTAACAATAACCGACGCGCCGATGACCGGCTCGCCCGATTCGTCGATAACAGTACCTGATACTTGCTTGGTTTGGCTGAAAGCCAAACCACTGCTTATTAATAAGCAGGCAAACATTAGAATTAATCTTTTCATAAATTTTACTTTAATTATACCTAAAAAATTGTCATATCGTCTAATAAATTGTCATTACCCGCAATCTTTAATAAAATTTGGTCGAATTGAGTTAATAAATTTTTGTTTTTAATTTACTTTTGAAAGCAAATAAGTAAATTCCTTACCATATTATTAAAAATAGCGGGTGCAAATATAAATTGTTTTTTTGGATTTTTAAATAGTTTTAGTAAAAAAGTTTAAAAAAATCGTTTTTATCGCATTTATTTGCGTTTTTTAGTATTTTTGCGCCTGTATTTTAATGCTTACAAAGGGACAAAATAAAAGAGGGAAATGAAACCGCTGCATAATGCAAAAACGGGGAAGCCGGGGAAAACAGGCTTGTATTCAATTACGGGACTGTTAGTTACGCTCGGAATAGTTTACGGCGACATCGGGACTTCGCCGCTCTACGTGATGAAAGCCATTACCGGAGCGAGCGGAGGGCAAATCAACGGCGATTTTATTCTGGGAGCGCTTTCCTGCATAATCTGGACGCTAACTCTGCAAACTACAATAAAATACGTGCTTATCGCCCTGCGTGCCGACAACAAGGGCGAAGGCGGGATTTTGGCGCTCTATTCCTTGGTCAGGCAAAAGAAACGCAAGTGGCTGTATATCGTGGCTTTACTCGGTGCGGCAACTCTGGTTTCCGACGGGATAATCACCCCGCCGATGACGGTAATTTCGGCTATCGAAGGACTGAAAGTTTATAATTCCGGCATCGACGTCGTTCAGATTACGATTTTCATTATCATAGTTCTTTTTGTGGTTCAGCAGTTCGGCACCCGCGCAATCGGCAAGTTTTTCGGGCCGGTAATGTTTTTCTGGTTTCTGATGTTGGCCGTTCTCGGCGCAGTGCAAATCGTTCCCAATCCGGGAGTTTTTGCGGCCGTAAATCCTTATTACGCAATCAATTTCCTGATTAACGAGCCAAATACCCTGCTGATAATGGGCGCAGTTTTCCTCTGCACAACCGGAGCCGAAGCCCTTTATTCCGACCTCGGACATTGCGGAATCCGGAATATCAGGACTACCTGGGTTTACGTAAAAGTCTGCCTGATACTGAATTACCTCGGTCAGGGAGCCTGGGTTCTGTCGAATCCCGAAGCCGCGCTCGCAAAGGGCGCAAACCCGTTTTTCCTGATGATGCCCTCGTTTTTCCTCGTTCCGGGAATAATAATGGCAACTTTGGCCGCAATCATCGCCAGCCAAGCCTTGATAACCGGAGCATACACTATATTCAGCGAAGCGATGTCGCTCAATTTCTGGCCACGGCAAAAGATTGATTATCCGGAGTTAAGCAAGGGGCAAATGTATATTTCGACCATCAACTGGGGGATGTTGGTTTGCTGCATCCTTGTAGTGCTGCATTTTCAATCGTCCTCGAATATGGAAGCCGCTTACGGACTTGCAATTACGATAACCATGCTGATGACCACCGTTTTGCTTGTCTATTACCTGATTTCGCAAAACGTGAAAACCTACCTGATTTGGCTGTTCGGAACGGTTTATTGCATAGTAGAACTCGGGTTTTTCTATACCAATATGCTGAAATTCGCCGAAGGAGGCTGGATTGCGATAATGTTGGCCACCGCCATTGCGCTGTCGATGTATTCGTGGTTCAACGGCCAAAATTTGAAGCGGAAATACATAAAATACGTGAAAATAAATCAGTATTTGCCTGTTATTGAAGACCTTATAAACGACGAAACAATACCTAAATACGGCGCAAATCTGGCTTATGTGAGCAGCGCAAAACGCGAGGACGAAATAGATTTGAAAGTGATGTATTCCATTATAAATAAACATCCTAAACGCGCCGACTGCTACTGGTTCCTGATTCTGCAATACGACAACAATCCATATACCTTTGATTATGAGGTGTTTGAATTGCTCGAAGGCCGGGCTTACAAGGTGAAATTCCGCCTCGGCTACAAAATTGAGCCTATGGTCAGCGTTTATTTCAACCAGGTTTTGGAAGATATGGAAAAAGAAGGCCGTTTCGACCCGATAAGCAAATATCCCTCAATGCGGAAGCACGATGTGCTGGCCGATTTCGAGTATATTGTCATCGACCGCGTATTTACCCACGAATTTTTGCTGTCGCCGAAGGAACGCTTTGTACTTCAACTGTTTAACTGGGTTCAAAAAATCGGCATTTCCGACCAGTCGGCCTGGGGCTTGGAATCGCACAACGTGATAACCGAAAAAGTGCCGATTCAGACAGAAATCAGTTACGACGAAAACAGGATAAAAAGACGGGAATAAAGCCTGCAACAAATTATATAACAGATAATTATGGAAAACAATATACAAGAAAAAAACTATCCGCCCGCGCTCGAAGTTTGCGTAGATTCGTTTTGCAATGCGAAACTTGCCGAACAGGGTGGCGCCGACCGCATAGAATTTTGTGCAAACCTCGTTGAAGGCGGGGTAACTCCTTCCCATTCGCAAATTTTGCACGCCTGCAAATTCTTGAAAATCAAGACTTTTGTGCTTATCCGTCCGCGCGGAGGCGATTTTGTTTACAATGCCGATGAAATCGACATAATGAAAGAAGACGTCCGGTTTTGTGGCGAGGCGGGTTGCGAGGGCGTGGTTTTCGGCGCCCTGAATCCCGACGGCTCGGTCGATATTTCGGCCTGCCGCGAAATAATGGAAATTGCCCGCCAATACGGGATGGAAACTACGTTTCACCGCGCTTTCGACCGCACGGCCAATATGTTCGAGGCCTTGGAAGACCTCGTTTCGCTCGGCTTCGACCGCGTGCTGACTTCCGGCGGACGCGATTCGGCCTTGGAAGGCGCAGCCACGATTAACAGCCTGATTGAAGCAGGCGAAGGCCGCATTTCCATCTTGCCCGGAGCGGGACTTTCGCCCGAAAATGTAATAGAATTACTGCAACTGACCGGCAGCCGCGAACTGCACGGCTCGCTCCGAAGCCTGAAACCAAGCGCAATGCAATACATGACCGATAAAATGGCAATTCCGCCCGAAGAGCGCGAACTGCCCGTTACCGACCCCGAAAAAGTGAGGAAAGTAAAACAGGAAATCCGGGATTTTCACTCAAAAAGCGGAGGCTTTAAGGCGTAAACCTGCGCGTTCGTCAAGCCCGAACATCAGGTTCATATTCTGAACAGCCTGACCGGAAGCGCCTTTCAGCAAATTGTCCAATACCGAAATAATCAGCAGTTTAGAGCCGTGTTTCTCGACGTGGAGCAGGCATTTGTTGGTATTTACCGCCTGTTTCAGGTCGGGACTTGCGTCGGTTACGAAAGTAAAGGCTGCATCGCGGTAAAAGTCTTTGTATAAGGCGTTTGCCTCGTCTTCCGTCAAGTTGCAGCCGGTATAAACGCTGGCAAATATTCCGCGAGGGAAACCGCCTCGCAGAGGAATGAAGTTAATCGGCTCGCAAATAGAAGGTTGCAATTGTTGGAGCGATTCTGTAATTTCTTTCAAATGCTGATGTTCAAAAGCCTTATAAACCGACAAATTATTGTCGCGCCAACTGAAATGCGTTGTGGCGGCGGGCTTTACGCCTGCTCCTGTCGAGCCGGTAACGGCGTGTACGTGCATTTCGCCGCAGATTTTTCCGGCGGCGGCAAGCGGCAGCAGCGCAAGTTGGATAGCGGTTGCGAAGCAGCCGGGGTTTGCTATCCGTTCTGCCTTCTGAATAAGCGGTTTATTGAGTTCTGGGAGGCCGTAAACAAAGCCGTCGGCAGTCGCGCGGTGGCGGAAATCGGTCGAGAGGTCGATGATTTTCGGGGTACCGGTTTTTAAAGATGGATTGGCGTCGATAAATTTGCGGCTGTCGCCGTGGGCAGAGCAGAGGAAAAGCGCGTCTAAACCGCTGAAATCCGGCGTTTTATCGGTAAAAATCAAGTCCGTTTCGCCGGCAAGTCCGCTGTGAACTTCGGTAATGGGCTTTCCGGCATTGCTGCTGCTGTGGACAAAGGCTATTTCCACTTCGGGATGATTGACGAGCAGGCGCAGCAATTCGCCCGCCGTATAGCCTGCTCCGCCTATAATTCCTGTTTTTATCATTGTTTTTTTCTTGTTTTTAGATTGCAAAAATAATTAAAAATTATTGCCAAAGGATTTGTAACGCCAATTAAGAATGAATTTTCCATATTTTTTTTGCAAATGTACAATTTTACAATTTTAATCGTTAATTACCAATGTAAACCGCCGCAAAAACTCTTCGGCTTCCGCCATTGTGAGGCAAAGCGGGGGCAGCAGGCGGAAAACATTCGCGCCGGTCGCGCCGGTAAACACTTTTTGCTCGAAGAGCAGACGGTCGCGCATCGCTTTTATCGGCTCCGAAAATTCGAGGCCGATAATCAGCCCGTGTCCGCGGACTTCCTTTATTTGAGGCAGTTTGCGCAGTTCCGAAATCAGGAATCCGCCTACCTGCGCGGCATTTTCTATCAGATTTTCCCGGTTCATCACGTCGAGGACGGCGATTGCCGCTGTGCAAGCCAAATGATTGCCGCCGAAAGTGGTTCCGAGTTGTCCCTGAACAGCCTTAAATTTCGGCGAAATAAGAACTCCCGATACCGGAAACCCGTTACCCATCCCTTTTGCAATGGTGATAATATCGGGACGGATACCGGCGTACTGGTGCGCAAAAAACTTGCCCGAACGTCCGTAGCCCGATTGTATCTCGTCTAAAATCAGCACAGTACCCGTTTCGGCGCAGATTTCCGAAAGTTGTTGCAAAAATTCGGGTTTTGGAACCTGAATGCCGCCGATACCCTGTATTCCTTCGATTATAACGCTCGAAACATCCTCTGCTGCAAGGGCTTTCCGTACCGCCTCTATATCGTTGAAGGGCAAAAAAACAACTTCCATACCCTCGCCAATCGGAGCCTGATATTTGGGATTGTCGGTAACTTTTACCGCCGCCGCCGTCCGCCCGTGAAATGCGCTGCCGAAAGCGGCGGCTTTTTTCCGCCCGTTGTGGAAGGACGCCAATTTCAGTGCATTTTCGTTGGCTTCGGCGCCGGAATTGACCATAAACAGCGCATAATCGGCATAACCTGATGCTTCGCCGAGTTTTTGCGCATATTCGTCTTGCAGCGAATTGAGTACGGCATTGGAATAAAATCCTATTTTATGTAACTGATTTGTAAGCGCTTCCACATAATGCGGGTGCGAGTGGCCGATGGAAATCACGGCGTGTCCTCCGTAGAAATCGAGGTATTCATCGCCCTTTCGGTCGTAAATACGGCATCCCTGCGCTTTTACCGGCTCGATTTGCCAGCGGGCGTAAACGTCAAAAAGTTTCATTTTTTACTTGTAAGTTGCTTGTGTTAAACAGTTTAAATTATATGAAAAAATTCCGTTTCTAAAATTTCTTTCTTTCAGAAACGGAACCTTTTATTTTGGCATATCGGTTTTCCTTAATCTACCGGAATATCCTTGTTCACGTTCTTGCTGCCTATCAGCGCATAGAACGCCAAATAAGCCAGACAGACGAAGATTACCCAGTAACTCGGCAGATAGTTCCAAAGGTCGGCAATTTTTGCCTGCAAAGCGGGAACGAGGCCGCCGCCGCAAACCAGCACCATAAAGATACCGGAGGCTGCTGCAAGGAATTTGCCAAGTCCTTCTACTGCAAGGTTGTAAATTCCGCCCCACATAATGGAAGTACAAAGCCCAACAAGCACGATGTACATTGCATTAATAGGCACTTCGGCAAATCCGAACGAGATTGCGCCCGTTTCCGACGAAGTTTGAATTACCGGCAAAGAAACTTTCAAATCCTGCGGCGAAAATATTGTGAACAGAATCAGCACCATACCTGCGATTGAGGTAACGGAAAGCATTGTTTTGCTCGAAACCTTGTTTCCTATCGAGGCTCCAATCAAACGGCCTACCAGCATCATCAGCCAGTACATACCTACAACGAAACCGGCGATAGTTTTGCCTACCAGCGCTCCCGAAGGGTCGCCCGCGTCGGACAGCCAAAGGTTCATCGTACCCGGAGTGCCTACTTCCACGCCTACGTAAACGAAAATCGCAATCGCGCCCAGGACAAAGTGCCTGAATTTCAAAGCGCCCGACATAAGTTGGCCGAGGGGTTCGGAAGTTTTTTCTGCGTTTGGTTCCGGAATCTTGACAATCCACAGGCCGATAAATGCTATTGCAAATACTGCCAGCGCGATGTACAGAAAAGGAAATACGTCTTTAATTTGCGCTTTTGCCGCGCCGCCAATCAGAACGCCTATAATCATAGGGGTCAGCGTCGCCATCACGGAATTGAACGAGCCACCAATCTGAATCAACTGATTGCCCTTATTGCCTCCGCCTCCGAGCGTGTTAAGCATGGGATTTACAACCGTATTGAGCAAACACATCGAAAAACCGGCTACGAACGCGCCGAGCAGATAAACTACAAACGCCTGCGTTTCACTCTGATAGCCCGCCAAATACTGGATGAATACTCCAATAAAACCTACTGCAACGGCAATCAGCGCGGTCTTTTTATAACCGTATTTTTGCAGTAAAATACCTGCGGGGATGCCCATTACCGCGTATGCGATAAAGTTAGCCGCATTTCCCAACATTCCGAGGAAGTTGGATACTTCAAACTGGTCTTTCAATACGTTCCCCATCGGCGCCGCCAGATTGGTTATGAACGAAATCATACCGAACAGGAGTATCATTATAAGAATTGCTACTCCATTACCTTTTTGTTTTTCCTGTACCATAAATTTTTATTTTTAAAATTAAAATTAACAACAAATAATCTCAAAGGGTAAGATTTTTGATAAAATCCGCTGCAAATATATTAATTTATTTTAACAGCGCCGCAAAATTGAGGTTATTTTTTTCAATATCCTTGAAATAACGCCAAGTTCCAACCTTTAATTCGTCGGCGGCGGCCTCGTCGCACACGATAATTCCCTTTGGGTGCATTTGCAGGGCGGTAACTGTCCACATTTGCGAAACTGCGCCTTCGACTGCCTGCGCCAGAGCGCGGGCTTTGGCGTGTCCGTTTACGAGCAGCAGCACCTGACGGGCGTACATAACGGTTCCAACTCCCACTGTCAGAGCCGTTTTCGGGACTTTATCCACGTCGTTGTCGAAGAAGCGCGAGTTGGCGATTATCGTGTCGGTTGTAAGAGTTTTTACCCTTGTCAGCGAGTTGAGCGATGAGCCGGGTTCGTTGAAAGCGATATGTCCGTCGGCGCCCGTTCCGCCTATGAAAAGGTCTATCCCGCCACGAGCCTGAATCTTGGCTTCGTAAGCGGCACATTCGGCCTCCAAATCCGGGGCGTTGCCATTCAGGATATTCACGTTTTCAGGCTGAATATCAATGTGTTTGAAAAAATTATTCCACATAAAGGAATGGTAACTTTCGGGGTGGTCTTCCGGCAGTCCGACATATTCGTCCATATTGAAAGTAACTACATTGCGGAACGAAACTTTTCCGGCCCGGTTCAATTCGATAAGCGTTTTGTACATTCCCAGCGGGGAAGAGCCGGTCGGAAGTCCCAAAACAAAAGGTTTTTCTTCTGTTGGAGCAGCGTTAACTATCTGTGCTGCAACATAATAAGCCGCCCATTTCGACATTTGGTCGTAATCAGGCTGAATAATTAATCTCATATTTTGTTTATTAAAGTGCTTACAAAATTAGTAAAAATAATTGAATTATGCGGAAGTTTTCTTATTTTTGCAAAAAATTAATTTTAAATCTTGTAAAAAATGGATATACCTTATGTTATAGGCGTGGATATGGGCGGAACCAACACGGCCTTTGGGGTTGTTGACCGGCGCGGCGACATTTTGTTCCGCGGCTCCATAAAAACCGGCGAATACAGTACCGGCGAAGAATATGTCGAGGGTCTGGGCGGCGCGATAAACGACCTTATTGCCCTGAACGGCCTCGAAGGAAAAATACGCGGAATCGGGATGGGCGTTCCGAACGGGAATATGAACGACGGAACGGTGGAAAAAGCCGCCAACATCCCCTGGGCGAAAACGGTAATCGTGCCGCTGACCGCTCTGATGACAAAGAAAACCGGCTTGCCATGCCGCCTGACCAACGACGCCAACGCCGCCGCTATGGGCGAAATGGCTTACGGGGCGGCCAAAGGAATGAAAGATTTTATAGTCATCACGCTTGGAACAGGCGTCGGCAGCGGGATTGTGGCTAACGGACAGTTGATTGTCGGCCACGACGGTTTTGCAGGCGAACTCGGCCACGTAACGGTTGTCCGCCACAATGGGCGTTCCTGCGGCTGCGGACGTTACGGCTGCCTCGAAACCTACACTTCGGCTACCGGAGTTGCCCGCACAGCCCGCGAACTGCTCGATTCCAAGCCCGAAAAAGATTCGCTTTTGCGCAACATCAGCGAGCGTCCGATAACCTCGAAAGACGTTTACGATGCGGCCGTAGCAGGCGACGAATTGGCAACAGAGATTTTTGAATTTACCGGAAAAGCGCTCGGCGAAGCGTTTTGCAATTTCATTGCATTTTCCAGTCCGAAAGCGATAATCCTGTTCGGCGGACTGGCTCACGCGGGAAAATTCCTTCTCGACCCGATTCAAAAAGCGATGGAAGAAAATATCCTGAACGTTTACGCCGGCAAAACCGAAGTAATTGTCTCGAACCTGAACGACGCAGAGGCGGCTATACTTGGGGCTTCCGCGCTGGCTTGGGAGGATTGACGGGGCTGTTTGGAAAACGATTAATAATAACAACAAATTTATTTTTTATATAATGAACAAAGCGCATATCATTCTCATTATCAGTCTTATAATAGGACTGTCGCCAGCCTTGGCGCAAGACCCGGCTATCAACACTCTGAAATCGGAATTGGAGCGTAACTACGCGATATTGAAGGAACAGCCGGTTCCGGCTTACTACATTTCGCTGCGCCTCGACGAGATTCAGCAAATCGGCTGCACAGGCCGCCTCGGACGGCTTCAATCGCCTGCGCAAAGCGACGACGTAAACCATATCCTGTCGGCATTTATGCGTGTCGGAAGCCGCGATTTGGACAATACGCACCAGATAAGAACCGACGGGTCGGGAAGTTACCAAAACTTGCAGTTGCAGGCCGAATACGTTCCGCTGGACAATAACGCAAAAGTGCTGCGAAACGCAGTGTGGATGCAACTCGACGAACTTTACAACCAAAATGTCCAGATTCTGGAACAGATACGCGCCAATATCGCAGTAAAAGTGGAACAGGAAGACAAATCGCCCGATTTTTCGGAAGAGCCTGCCGAACAATATTACGAAAAACCGCTCGCGATGAGCGATTTCAATATCAATCCCGCGCAATGGGAAGACAAAGTCAGAAAATATTCGGCGGTTTTTGACCAAAACAAAGACCTGCTCGACGGAATGGCCTACTTTTTCGGCCGCGTGAAACGCGAAACGTTCATCGATACCGAAGGCCGCGAAATTGCGCAAAATTTGGCCGAATTTCATCTCGTGATTCAGGCCGAAACCCGCGCCGACGACGGGATGTCGCTACCCTTGGTGAAGACTTGGACAGCCTTTTCGCCCGAAGAACTGCCTTCCGACGATGAAGTTTTGGCCGCCGCCGCCGAAATCAGCCAAACGCTTTCGGCATTGAAGAAAGCCCCTGTGGTTGAATCGTTTACCGGCCCGGCAATCCTTTCGCCCGAAGCGACCGGAGTATTTTTCCACGAAATTTTCGGACACCGCGTCGAAGGTTCACGCCTGAAACAGGAATCCGACGCGCAGACATTCAAGAAAAAAGTCGGCGAAAGCGTACTGCCCAAGTATATTTCAGTAGTTTTCGACCCGACTCAGAAATATTTCGGAAAAATTGCGCTCGGAGGCAACTATATTTTTGATACAGAAGGCATTAGAGGTCAAAGAGTAGAAGTGGTGAAAAAAGGGATTCTAAAAAATTTCCTGATGAGCCGCACCCCGATAGAGGGTTTTCTGCACTCTAACGGCCACGGCCGCGGCGACGTAGGCGCAACGCCTGTTTCGCGGCAATCGAACCTGATTGTCGAAAGCAGCCAGAAACTTACCCGCGACGAACTGTTCAAGCGGCTCCGCAAAGAAGCCCGCTCGCAAGGCAAGGAATATGCCTATTATTTTAAGGAAGTTTCAGGCGGATTCACGTTTACCGACCGCTATTTGCCTAACTCGTTCAACGTTTCGCCATTGGTCGTTTACCGGATTTACGCCGACGGCCGCCCCGACGAATTGGTACGCGGCGTGGACTTAGTCGGCACCCCGCTTTCGATGTTTTCGCAAATTGAAGCCTGCGGCGACGAATACGCTGTGTTCAACGGCACTTGCGGAGCGGAATCCGGCTCTGTTCCGGTGGCTTGCATCGCTCCGGCGATTATGGTCAAGCGCATTGAAACCCAGAAAAGTCCGAAAGACCAAAGTCTGGCTCCAATCCTGCCCAAACCCGAAGAAACTGTCGCAACATCGGACAAATCGGAAAGCGAAATCATCGCTTCGGCCATAAAAACGGAAACCGACCGCGCTATAGAAGGCCTGAAAAAAGACGGCCTGCAAAGCCCGTTTTTCATCACCTACACCATTAGCGACATCGACCAGATTTCGGTTTTGGCCGCAAACGGCAGCATTATTTCTTCGGATAATGATAAACTCCGCGCCTCCGGTTCGCGGCTGCTGATGGGCAGTTACCAGTGTACGGACGAAAATTTTGCCGGCTCCTCGTCCACGCAGGAAGGCTTCGACGGAACGCCCTGCCTCGACAACGACGAAACCGGAATCCGTTACACCATCTGGCGCGACCTCGACGCAATCTACAAAAGCGCGGCCGAAACTTACGAACAGAAACTGTCGGCCATAAAGCAACTGAATATCCCGGCAAAAGACCTCGAATTGCCCGACTGGGACAAAACTCCGACATTCCCGAAAACCGAGTTTCCGATACCGGAAGTCAATTTCGACAAAAGCATTTACGAAGAATACGCAAAAGCAGCTTCGGCAGTGTTTAACGAGTATCCCGAAATAATCAAGGACAACGTTTCGATAAACATTTCCCGCTCGACAAATTATTTCTACAACACCGAAAAATCGGAATTTCGCTATCCGATTGTCATTACAAGGCTCGACGCGGGCGCCCTCGCTAAAACCGACGACGGCGAAAACATAATATCGTCGAGTTCATTAGTATTGGGAAACCCGTCGGAACTGCCTGATATTGAAGAATATAAGGCAAAATGCCGCAATTTGGCCGAAAAACTGCTCGAAAAAGTGAAGGCGCCCAAACTCGACGAGGCATATTCGGGGCCGGTTCTGTACGAAGGAAATTCGGTATTTCCAAATATTTATTCGAGTTTCTTCCAAGGCTCGCATTCGCTGATTGCAAGGCGCAAACCGCTGACTTCAAGCGGGATTTCATACGGGGGCAACGGTATGGAAGAAATGATTAACAAGCGCGTTACCGCAAAGGAAGTTACAATAGAAGATATGACCGGAACGCCGGAATATAACGGCGTCAGGCTGCTGGGTTACGCTCCGGTTGACGGACAGGCCGTGGCTGTTCCCGCCAAACTGACGCTGATAGAAAACGGGATTTTGAAAACCCTGTTGAGCGACCGCATCCCTACCCCGCAAGTGCCTCATTCCAACGGACACGCGCTGATGACGATAGGCGGAGCCTCGTCTTCGCCGGTTCCGGGCGTTGTGCGTTACAGCGATACCCGCACAATGAGCAAGGAAGAACTGCGCCGCCAACTGTTTGAAAAAGCGAAGGAAGAAGGTTACGACTACGCTTATATTGTCCGCAACGACGGAAACAATATGATGCTCTACCGCGTGAACATTGCCGACGGCAAGGAAACCCGCATCCGCTCGGTTATGATTGCCAATATGGACGAAGAAGCGTTCAAGAAAATTATCGGAGTATCGGATAAGGAGCAAATCTACAACACATTGGCCGGAAACGCCGTAACTTTCATCTACCCCGATGCAATCCTGTACGGCGACGTAAGAATCCAGAGCGACCGTATGGATAATTTCCGCAAACCGCCTGTGGTCAATATTTCCAAGTAAGAGTAACTTGCTTATTATAAACCGCTTAAACCTGTCAGGTTTTCAAGACCTGACAGGTTTTTTTGTGCGGTTTTTTTATTGGTTTATCCGTAATATTACGTATAAAAAACCCCTTTAAAAATACGTAATATTACGGATTGACAGGGGCATTTTGGCGCCGTATCTTTGCACAAAATTGTTAAACTCTAAAAAATTACAAAAATGAAAAAAATTGATTTATTCAAGAAAAGCGTTCTTCGCAACGCATTCAGAGCGGCTTTTATTATCGCCGCTGCAACGGTATCCCTGTCGATTTGCCAGTCCTGCGATAAAATTGACGACGATTTTATCGACATTCCGGACGACTCGGAAGCAACTTTACCGCCGGAAATCGGCGTTCCTACCACGAACATTCCAAATTTTCAGTACTCTGTAAAAAAACAGAGCGGCAACGCAATAGTAAGTTTGGAAATGACCGGCATCCAGAATCCTGAAACCCAGCAGTTTTTGTCGTTAGTCGGCACCAGCAGCGCAGGCCAGAATATCTGGGTAACTATCGACGGCAAACCCAAAGGCATTGCTGTTCAAAACAACAACAGCAGCAGCCAGAAAACAAGCGCAATGAAAGCCGACCTCGTATTCCTCGTCGATAATTCGGGAAGTATGGGCGAAGAGGCCGACAGCGTCGCTTCGGGCATCGTAAACTGGGCGAAAAATCTTGCCAATTCGGGATTAGACCTCAAATTCGGCTGCGTCGGATACGGCTATTCATACGATGAAATTGCCGGAGCAGTCAATCTTTCAGACGTCAGCACGCTGAACGATTATCTGAACAACAGAAAAAGCATCACTTCCGGACGCAAACGCACTTACGGCTTTTTCGGCAAAGATTCCGCGGCTTTGGACAACGCGGCCGATAAATACTCGTCAGGCGGCGAGTGCGGCGCGATGGCTTTGCGCTACGCCGACGACAATTTCACTTACCGTGCGGGCGCAAATCGCATTTACGTGAACTTTACCGACGAACCTAACCAGCCCGGCGCAACTTCGGGACAGGTAAAAGCGGATTATTCCGTAGAGTTTTATAAAGACGCCTCCAACTGGGGAACTTCCAGCGGTACGGTACACACCGTTTTCAGCCAGGACACCGCCTATTATTCCTATTATTGGGCTGAACCGAGCGCATATTACGAACGTCCCTGGCGTATGTCGGAATATACGGGCGGAACGTTTATCATCGCTCCCGACGATTTCAAAGGCGTAACTCTCGACGTACTCCCGGTTTCGGGCGCAATGCAGAATTACAGCATTATTTCTTTCCGTGCGGACGACCTGATTGGCAAATCGTGCAATGTTACAATCACCGTTACCGACGGCAACGCGACGAGGGCTGAAAGGACATTCCCCATCGTTTTCAGCAACTGAAATTAAATTTTTATTTCATAAAAACCGTGAAAAATGGCAAAAATTCGCCTCTTTTCACGGTTTTTTCATTTTATTACGAACCAAAAACGGCTGCCCTTCCCTGCTTCGCTCTCGACTTGCAGCGCGGAGCCGTGCTTTTCGAGCAGTTCGTTGCAAACGACAAGGCCGAGGCCGGTGCCGCTTTCGCCTGCCGTTCCACGCTGCGACTGATTGCTGTCGATGCGGAACAGGTTGCGGACTTGTTCGGCGGTCATCCCCACTCCGTTGTCGGCTATTGTGATTGTCGTTGCCTGCGTCCCGATTGAGGCGGACAGGAC
>JAISUN010000071.1 GCA_031272085.1 Dysgonamonadaceae bacterium
CTTGCCATTGCTTCGCCATGTGAATTATTATATGCTTAATTACTAATCATCGCTCTCCCTCTTGGACTTGAACCAAGGACCCTCTGATTAACAGTCAGATGCTCTAACCGACTGAGCTAAGGAAGAATTAAACTAAAAACATTCACGCTCTCCCTCTTGGACTTGAACCAAGGACCCTCTGATTAACAGTCAGATGCTCTAACCAACTGAGCTAAGGAAGAATTTTTTTCAACTTTCTTCAAAATTGCGGTGCAAAAGTAATTGTTTTTTTCCAAATATGCAATATCTTTGCAAAAAATTTTATCGAAATAATGAAAATTCTTGGAATCGGGAATGCTTTGGTCGATATTTTGGCCAAACTTCCAAACGACGAACTGCTGCGCGAACTGAATGTTGCGAAAGGCAGTATGAACTTGATAGACAGTGAGATGCGGGCAAGCATCCTGAATCGTATCAACCGCTCGGACTTGAAAATGACTACCGGCGGCTCGGTCAGCAATACTGCGCTGGCAGTCAGGCAGATGAACGTCCCGGTGGGCTACATCGGCAAGGTTGGCGACGACCTTTACGGCGATTTTTACATCGAACAACTGAAATCCTCCGGCGTTGACCTACACCTTATTTATGAAAAAACTGCTTCGGGAACCGCTATCGCAATGATTTCCCCCGACGGCGAGCGAACTTTCTGCACTTATCTGGGGGCGGCGGCCGATATGCAGAAAAAAGACCTGAAAGAATCGGATTTTGAAGATTATACCCACTTCTACGCCGAAGGTTACCTCGTCCAGAATCACGAACTTATCGAAACTGCACTGAAAATTGCCAAGTCGCGCAAACTTACCACTATGATTGACCTCGCGAGTTTCAATGTAGTCGAGAACGACCGCGATTTCATCCAGTCTTTAATAGAAAAGTACGTCGATATTGTGTTCGCCAACGAGGAGGAAGCCCGCGCCCTGACCGGAAAACCGGCTTCGGAAGCCGTTCACGAGATAGCAAAAGTTTGCAAAATAGCCGTTGTAAAGGAAGGCTCCAAAGGCTCTCTTGTCAAGCAGGACGGACAGTTATACAAAATTCCTGTTCACGAAAAAGTCAGCCCTGTCGATACCACTGCCGCAGGCGACTATTATGCCGCCGGATTTTTCTACGGAATGGCTCACAATGCCGATTTGGAAAAATGCGCCCGTATCGGCAGCCTCCTGTCCTACCACATTATTCAGGTCGTCGGCACCAAACTCGACAGCGAAATCTGGGATGAAATCCGCCGGGACGCGCAGAAGATAATTGAAAAATAATTATAAAAATGAAAAAAATCCTGTTAGTAAATATCTTCGCTCTGCTTTCGGTTGTTGCCTCGGCGCAACTGACTGAAAAAGAGCAGTTTGATATTGCAAAAAATCTTGACGTATATAATGCGCTATTCAAGGAATTGACTATGTTTTACGTCGATTCAATCCCGCCCGAAAAGACGATTGAAGAAAACATCTATATGATGCTCAAGCGTTTAGACCCCTATACCGAATATATCCCCGGCAAAGACCTGCAAAATTTTATGGTGCAGATTACCGGCGAATACGGCGGAATAGGCTCTGTCATAACTTCCGATTCGAGCAAGGTAATCATCAGCGAACCATACGCCGGAATGCCTGCTGCCGAAGCGGGTTTGCAGGCGGGCGACATCCTGCTCGAAATAAACGGGGAAAGTTTGGCCGGTAAAAACTCGCAATTTGCCAGCGAACGGCTTAAAGGCCAGCCGAATACGCCTCTGAAACTGAAAATTCAGCGCCCCGGCGAAAAAAAGCCCCGCGAAATCTCGCTCGTCCGCCAACGAATTGAGATAAACCCTGTTACCTATTATACGGCCTTGCCCGGAAACATCGGCTACCTTTATCTTTCGGACTTTACCACCCACAGCGCAAAAAATGTGAGGGCTGCCGTTGACGACCTGCGTAAAAACAAGGCTGTCAAAGCATTAATAATAGACGTCCGCGACAATGGCGGCGGAGTGGTAGAGGACTGCCTCGACATACTCAACTACTTCATTCCCAAAGGGAAACTGCTTCTGACGATGAAAGGCAAATCGCAACGCCTCGACCGCGTCTATCGCGCTTCGGAAGCGGCTGTCGATACCATAATCCCGATTGCAGTGCTGGTTAACGGACAATCGGCTTCTGCATCCGAAATTTTAGCCGGCGCAATCCAGGACCTCGACCGAGGCATAGTCGTCGGCGAACGGACTTACGGAAAAGGCCTCGTACAGTCGTCACGCGAACTGCCTTACGGAGGACAGTTGAAACTGACTACCGCCAAATATTACATCCCCAGCGGCCGCTGCATTCAGGCAATCGACTATTCCAACCGTAGCGAAAACGGCTATGCGGCAACGATTCCCGACAGCCTGACTTCTGTTTTTTACACATCCAAAGGCCGTCCGGTAAGGGATGGAGGCGGAGTTGCGCCCGATTACAAGGTTGATGAACAAGATATGCCCACAATGCTTTACTATTTGAGGGCTTACAATATTTTCTTCGATTTTGTGGTGCAATGGCGCATAAAACACCCGTCAATAGCGGCTCCCGAAGAATTTGCCCTGCCGGAAGGAACTTACGACGAATTTAAGGATTTCGTCAAATCCCGCAATTTCAATTACGACCGCCAGAGCGAAAGAGCCTTGAAAAACTTGAAAGATATTATGGAATTTGAGGGTTATATGAAATCCGCTTCCGACGAATTTAAGGCTTTGGAAAACCGTTTGAAGCCCGATTTGGACAATGATTTGGAGGCATACAGGCCGCAAATTTCCGACCTACTTGCGCGGGAAATTATGAAGCAATATTATCTTGCCAAGGGCGAAATGATTTATTCGCTGCGCGAGGACGCCGTTCTCGACAAGGCAATAGAAATCCTGTCGGACAAGGCAAAATACGAGGAAACATTCGTTAAACCGGAAGATTAAGCAAGAATCCGGCCACACGCAAAAGGCGCAAAGTTCGCGATATTTCGCTGACTTTGCGCCTTTTTAAGGTTGAAAAGCGAAATTATTTCACTTTCTTTACGATAGCCTTAAACGCTTCGGGATGGTTCATCGCGAGGTCGGCAAGCACTTTGCGGTTGATTTCCACGCCTGCTTTGTGCAGAGCGCCCATCAACTTCGAGTAAGAAAGGCCTTCCAATCGCGCTGCTGCGTTGATACGCTGTATCCAGAGAGCGCGGAAATTGCGTTTCTTGTTTCGGCGGTCGCGGAATGCGTAGGTCAAACCCTTTTCCCACGTGCCTTTGGCGACTGTCCAGACGTTGCGTCTTGCGCCGTAATACCCTCTTGTCAGTTTGAGGATTCTTTTTCTTTTAGCCCTCGAGGCTACATGATTTACACTTCTTGGCATAATTTTGAAATGATTGTGAAAGTCAGCGACGTTTTACTGTTCTTTGGGGCTGAATTTCTGTTAATAAATCTGTTTGAAAATCACTGTTTTTTAGACGGTTAATACTAAATTCCCAGCAACGCTTTGACGCTTCTCTTGTTAGAGTTGTTGAGAATCGAGACATGAGTCAACCGCCTCTTCTGCTTCTTGGTCTTCTTCGTGAGAATGTGACTTTTGAAAGCGTGCTTTCTCTTGATTTTTCCTGTTCCGGTAAGAGCGAATCTTTTTTTGGCACCGGAATTAGTCTTCATTTTCGGCATTGTCTTTAAATTTTTATTGTTTATATTTTATAAAGCCTCTTATAAAAAGCCTGCAAAGGTAAGAATTTTTTTTTATATAACAATGAAAATTGTCATTTTTTAACTTTTTTCGGCGTCCGCAGCCTTTGGCGCTTTGGGAGCCGCGTCTGTTGCGGGCTTTTTGGGCGGCTGGGCTGCTTGCGGAGCGGGCTTGGGCGCTGCTGCGCCTTTCTTTGGCGAGAGCATAATTATCATTTTTTTGCCTTCGAGAGCCGGCAACTGCTCAACCTTTGCATATTCTTCCAGGTCGCTTGCGAAGCGCAAAAGCAGCACTTCGCCCTGTTCTTTGAACAGGATTGAACGTCCCTTGAAAAACACGTAGGCCTTGACCTTCGCGCCTTCCTGCAAGAAGTTCTTTGCGTGTTTCAACTTGAAATTATAGTCGTGGTCGTCGGTTTGTGGGCCGAAGCGTATTTCCTTGACTACAATTTTTACCGATTTGGCTTTCTGTTCTTTTTGCCGTTTTTTCTGCTGATAGATAAATTTCTGATAATCAAGCAGCCGGCAAACAGGGGGGTCGGCATTGGGCGATATCTCTATCAAATCCAAGCCCCGCTCGCGTGCCATTCTCTGAGCCTCAATTACCGGATAAACGCCTTGCGTAACATTGTCTCCGACTAAACGTACCTCTCTGTTCCGGATTTGCTCATTAATCCGGTACTGGTCTTTAAGATTTTCTTTCTTCATCCACGTTTTTTATACTGTTCTTTGGGTTTCTACCTCCTTTTTTAATAATTCTGCAAAGGTAGTAATTTTCATCGAACCTGCATCGCCTTCGCCCTGTTTTCTGACGGAAATTTCATTTTTTTCGATTTCTTTTTCGCCTACAATGAGCAAATAAGGGATTTTTTTCAGTTCGTTGTCTCGTATTTTACGCCCGATTTTTTCGTTGCGGTCGTCGATAATCGTGCGAATGTCCTGTTTTTTCAACTCGCGGGATACTTCGTAAGCGTAATCGTTGAATTTTTCGCTTACCGGAATCACTACCGCCTGGTCGGGAGCCAGCCAGAGCGGGAATTTGCCTGCGGTATGTTCAATCAGCACCGCCACAAAGCGTTCCATAGAACCGAAGGGAGCGCGGTGAATCATTACCGGCCGGTGTTTCTGGTTGTCGGCGCCGGTGTATTCGAGGCCGAAGCGTTCGGGCAGGTTGTAATCTACCTGAATTGTGCCGAGTTGCCAGCGGCGGCCGAGCGCGTCTTTTACCATAAAGTCGAGTTTGGGGCCGTAAAAAGCGGCTTCGCCAAGTTCGATTTTTGCTTTAACGCCTTTTTCTTCGCAAACTTCGATGATTGCCTGTTCTGCCGCCTGCCAGTTTTCTTCCGAGCCGATATATTTTTCTTTGTTATTCGGGTCGCGGAGCGAAATCTGCGCTTCAAATTCTTTGAAATCCAAGGCTTTAAACAGGATATGGATAATTTCCATAACTTTCACAAATTCTTCTTTTACCTGTTCAGGCATACAGAAAATGTGGGCGTCGTCCTGCGTGAAGCCGCGCACCCGCGTCAGTCCGTGCAGTTCGCCGCTCTGTTCGTAGCGGTAAACCGTCCCAAATTCGGCCAAACGAAGCGGCAACTCCTTGTAGGAACGGGGAAAAGCCTTGTAAATCTCGCAGTGATGCGGGCAGTTCATCGGTTTGAGCAGATATTCTTCGCCTTCTTCGGGCGTGGTTATCGGACGGAAAGAATCCTTGCCGTATTTAGCCCAGTGTCCGGAAGTTTCGTAAAGCAACTTGCTTCCGATGTGAGGCGTCATTACCTGCTGATAGCCGTATTGCAACTGTATTTTTTTCAAAAATTCTTCGAGTTTCAGCCTCAACTGCGTGCCTTTCGGCAACCAGAGCGGCAATCCCTGACCGACGTTTTGCGAGAAAGCAAAAAGTTCCATTTCCTTGCCGATTTTGCGGTGGTCGCGTTTTTTGGCTTCTTCGAGCAGGACGAGGTATTCGTCAAGCAGTTTCTTTTTTGGAAATGTTATGCCGTAGATGCGCGTCAGTTGCGGGCGTTTTTCGTCGCCGCGCCAGTATGCGCCTGCTACGGAAGTCAGTTTTATGGCTTTAATATATGAGGTGTCGGGCAAATGCGGCCCGCGGCAGAGGTCGGTGAAATCGCCCTGCGTGTAGGTTGTGATTGTGCCGTCGGCTAATTCGCTGATTAATTCGGTTTTATATGTTTCGTTACGGTTGCCGAACATTTTCAGAGCCTCGTCTTTTGCGATATTTTTCCGGCAAACGGGTTTTTTTTGGGCGGCTAATTCCTGCATTTTTTTCTCTATTGCGGGCAGGTCAGAATCCTTGATTACAACGCCTTCGCCCGGGTCAACGTCGTAATAAAAGCCGTTTTCGATAGCAGGGCCTATTCCGAATTTGATGTTCGGATAAATTGATTGCAGCGCCTCGGCCATCAGGTGCGCCGAAGTGTGCCAAAAAGTGTGTTTACCCTCGGCGTCGTCCCACTTGTAGAGTTGGATTGCGGCGTCTTCCTCTATGGGGCGCATCAGGTCGCGGGTTTCGCCGTTCACTCCGGCAGCGAGGACTTCCTGCGCCAGACGGGGGCTGATGCTTTCCGCAATTTGCATTGCAGTAACGCCTTTTTGGAACTCGCGGACGGAGCCGTCGGGAAAAGTTATTTTAATCATAAACTTTTAATAATCTTATAAATCGGCTGCAAAGTTAAATATTTTTTTTTGTTTGGCAAAAAATAACTAAAATATATGTAAAAATTGTGAAAGCCGTTTCCTGCACCGGCCTTTCGATGAATTTCAGGCAAATTTTTCAGCCTTTTGCGCCTGATTTTTTTCTGCGTTTTGAAATTTTTATTTTTCAAAAAACAAAATTCAAAAAAATAATCTCTGAAAACCGTTTCTTGTGCCGAATTTAAGTTATTTACAGTAATTTTAAAAATAAGAAAAAACTAATCACTTATTAACCTTTTTTTGATTTATGCTTACCTTTTTATAACCTTTTTTTTGTTTTACATTTTTTCAACAATTATATCTTTGTTCAAAAGTTTAATTTGATTTGGTTTTTATCATTCATCAGATTATTAATAACTAACAAATAAAATTACAACTAATTAATTTTTGAAAAAATGAAAAAGATTCTTTTTATTTTAATGGCTCTGACCACATTCGGAGCCGTGGGAGTAAAAGCCCAGGTAACAATCGGAGCGAACGCAACTCCGAGAGTAACGCTCGACATTCAGGGCAAACCTACCAACAGCGCCGTTGCCGACGGATTGCTGGTACCGAAAGTATCAAGGTCGCAATTAGCGGCTAAAACTAATGCAGGAGCGTATCCGTTAACCGCCGGAGGAACGCTTGTTTACGTGGAACAAATGGATGGCTCGGCCACCGGTGTAGTAGAAAAGGTAACTTCTTCGGGATTCTACTATCTCGTCGGCTCAACGTGGTTTCCTCTTCTTACCGGCGACGACGGAACACATAACCTTCCGGCCGAAGCGGACGGCGTAATCGGCAACGAAGTTTTGGACGCTACCGCCAGCGGCGGCCTTGTCCGCGCAGGTTCAGGGACTACTACAAGCCCCTATACTCTGGGAATCAATACCGGCGGAGTTACAAACGCTATGTTGGCCGCCAACGCTGTTACTTCCGACAAGATTCAGGATGGAACAATTACCGGCTCCGATATTGCAAATGCCACTATCGGCGGCGACAAACTTACAGCAGGCACAGGCACAAGCGGCCAGGTGCTGACAACCAACGGTTCGGGCGGGCTTTCATGGACAACCGTTTCAAGCGGCGGCAGTTCGCCGTGGAATGTGCAAACAACTTCAACAGCCGCTACGGCAAACTCGCAGAACATATATCAGACGGGAAGCGTGGCGATAGGCTCCTCTTATTCTTCTACGTCCGCGACCAGCAAATTTGAAGTGGACGGCGCAGCCACCAACAAAGCAAATACTACCGGAACATCTTCGGTCGATTTCAGTTTGAGCAACCTTGGATATGCAACCGGCAGTTCAGTATCGGTTACCAACGTTAAAGCCGGCGGAACATATTCGCTCGCGGTCAATGTTTCTTCGACGTCCATTCCTTCATTGACGGTAAGTCCGCTTACGTTGAAATAGGCGCACGACATACCGTCGTCGAAAACAGCAACTCAGCACGTTATGTTCACAATAGTCTGCATTGGCAGTTACGCATACGTATATACAACTTTGTTTGATTAAGAAAAAATGAAAAAAACAACAGTTAAAACAATAAGCGGCGCATTTATTTTTGCGTGTGCCCTGATGCTGTCGCCTGTCTTGCGGGCGCAGGTTCCGGGAACGCCGTATATTGTGCCTTCTCCGCCCTCTAACGCAACGCCTGCCGCTATTACGATTGATTGCAGTTCGTACTGGCTTTATTACAACGGAGTTGCTTTGAAAGAAAACGTTGCCGCAAGCGGTCAGGAAATTTATATAAC
>JAISUN010000031.1 GCA_031272085.1 Dysgonamonadaceae bacterium
GCTTAATCCGGTTACGCTCAACAGCGACGGCTCTGTTTTTTATTGCGATTATACCGACTGGCGAAGCGGGTTTTTCCCCGGCTCCGTTTGGCTTTTATATGAAATGACGGGCGATTCGACGCTTTTGCCTTTGGCCGAAAAATACACCCTTGCCATCGAGGACGCAAAAAATCTGACTTGGCATCACGACGTCGGTTTTATTATCGGTTGCAGTTTCGGAAATGGGCTTCGGCTAACCGGAAACGAGCATTACAAAGAAGTTATCGTGCAGGCGGCAAAGTCGCTGTCAACCCGTTTTCGCGAGGCGGCTGGCGTACTTCAATCCTGGGATGTGGATAAGGGCTGGCAGTCGCAACGAGGATGGGAATGTCCGGTAATCATCGACAATGTGATGAATCTTGAACTGCTTTTTGAGGCGACTCGGCTTTCGGGCGATTCTTCGTTTTACAAAATTGCCGTTTCTCACGCCGACCGCACTCTGAAAGAGCAGTTTCGCGAGGACGGAAGTTGCTATCACGTAGTCGATTACAGCATTTCCGACGGACAGGTTCGCAGCCGTCAAACGGCTCAGGGTTATGCCGACGAATCGGCGTGGAGCCGCGGTCAGGCTTGGGCGATTTACGGATTTACAGTTGCTTATCGCGAAACAGGCGATAGAAAATACCTCGAACAGGCTTTAAAAACCTTTGATTTTATGAAAAATCATCCCAATATGCCGGAAGATAAAGTTCCGTATTGGGATATGGATGCGCCGAATATTCCGAATGAGCCTCGCGACGCATCATCAGCGGCCTGTATTGCTTCGGCGCTTTACGAAATTGCGAAATATACAATCAATTCTGACGACTATCTGTCGTATGCCGACAGTATTGTCGCCTCGCTTTCAAGTCCCGCTTACCGCGCGGCTTTGGGTGAAAACGGCAATTTCCTGCTGATGCACTCGGTAGGCAGTATTCCTCACAATTCGGAGGTTGATAAACCGCTGAATTATGCCGATTATTACTATTTGGAGGCTTTGAAAAGGCGGGATTACGAGTTTGCCTCAATAAAAACCACCGAGTGCGGCGGCAATAAAACAGTTCCTTTATCGACTTTGAGAAGTTTCGATTCGGGAATGACGCGGGTTTCTGCGCCAACGTCGTTGTAATCATCCGGCGACGAGCCGCTTAAAACCGTTGCTTTCAACTGCTTGATTTTCGCGCCGGTAACAGTCTGAACGTCAAATGAAACGGACTTTTCGGGATGTTTGTTTGCGACCGCTATTACATAGCGTTTTTGAGCGTCGTCGCAGGTTACTATTGCGTCTAAAACGGGTGTTGATTTGCCGTTGTGTTCCAGTTTTTCGCAAATCGTTTCGGTAGGTAAAACGTTCTTTTCAAGCAGCGAAGCGTACATCTTCAACACATAAAATGTTGTGCGCCGCACTATGCCTTTGGGATACACAAAAAGCGCTCCCCGCGTGTTTACGACGGGCGAGAAGCCGCCAATCTCGACATCCTTGCAGTTGCGCAGGCAGGTGTTGAGGAAACAGGCGGAAAATACCGCATCTGCCATTGTGTATGTGGAGTTTATATCGTTCTTGTTGCGGTCGGCGATGCGCGATTTGTCGCCCCGTCCGCCCGGAAAAGTCGGATGATGCCAGCCGCGCAGATTCCATTCGTCGAAAGCAATTTTCACGCGACCGCGCAGATTTGCCTTTTCAAGAATCGCTATCGTGGAAGCAATATCGCCCGCAGGCTGTTCCGTCCTCATCATACATTCGATGTATGGCGAGGGATTGTTCGCCTGATGAAGCCCGTCCCAATAGCCGTGAATCGACACATAATCAAGCAGATGTCCGGCGGCCTGCAATAGCGGAAGCGTCCAATTCTCATCGGCCGTCGCCGCCGCAAACAGTTTGATTGTCGGGTCAACGCTGACCATCATCTTGGCGGATTCGCGGACAAACGGCCCCCATTCGGCAACCGTCTTGGCGCCAATCTCGTGTCCGCCCCAATTCTCATTGCCGACGCTCCAATATTTCACGTTCAGCGGTTCGGCTATGCCTTGCGATTTGCGGATTTGGGCGTATTTGCCGACGTTGAGGTTGCAGTATTCCACCCAGTCGCTCATCTCTTCCGCTGTACCGGTGCCCGCGTTGGTGCAGATAAACGGCTCGGCGCCTATCAACCGGCACCAATGCACAAACTCCGCCGTTCCGAAAGTGTTGGGGTCTTCCACGCCCCACGCCTTGTCGTAAGCCGGTTGGCGCGTTTGCCCCACGCCGTCGAGCCAGTGATAGGACGAAACGAAACATCCGCCGGGCCATCTGACAATCGGAATCTGCAACTCACGTAGCGCCTCAACGACGTCCGTGCGAAAGCCATCCTTGTCGGCTAACGGCGAGCCGGGTTCAAATATCCCGCCGTAAATCTGCCGGTGAAAATGCTCAATGAACTGACCGAAAATCATTCGGTTGTACGGCACAGGCGTTGCGCTCGGCTCAATCGCCAGTGTATTTGCCGACTGGCTGAATGCGGGTTGAAACGCTGCTGTTGCTGCGAGAATTATTGTTAATAGTAATTTTGAGATTTTCATGTTATTCAATTTTTATTTCAAATAAATTTTTCAACTACCATTTCCGATACTCCGCCGGAGTTTTGCCGAAGGCCGACTTGAAGCAGCGCGAAAAGTAGCGGGCGGAATTGAATCCGAGGCGGTCGGCAATATCGGTGATATTCAGTTCGGGAGCGTCTTTCAGCAGGGCGGCGGCGCGTTTCAGGCGGAAATCGAGCAGAAACTCGTTTGGCGTTTGGCCGGTCAGGGCTTTGAACTTGGCGTAGAGCGAACTGCGGCTGATGGCGAGTTCCCGCGCAAGTTCCACGATGTCGAACCCGCTGTTGCCGATATTGCTCTCAACTGCCTGAATCACAGCGTCCATAAATTTGCGGTCGAGCGGGCTTTCGGTTGGGAAATGCACCTCAATATCTTTCTGTTCGCTGAATTTCTTTTGCAAAAGGTTGCGGTTCCGAATCAAATTATTGCAACGGGCAATCAGGAGTTTGGGGTTGAACGGTTTGCTGATGAAATCGTCGGCTCCGCGCTGGAATCCGGCCAAACGCTGTTCTTCGGAACTCAACGCCGTAAGCAGGACAACGGGAATATGGCAAGTCTCGAAATCGCTTTTTATCTTGCGGCACATCTCGATTCCGGTCATTTCGGGCATCATAATATCGCTGACAATGACGTCGGGCTGTTCGCTGCGGGCTTTTTCCAACCCTTCGCGGCCGTTGCGGGTGGCGGCTACCTGCCATGATTCGGAAAACAGGTTTGTCAGCAGTTCCAGCATTTCGGGATTGTCTTCCACGAGCAGGACTTTTTCGTTCCGTTTAGCGTTTATTATGTTGTCATTATCAATGTCTTGCGCATTAATAGGGTAGGGCGTTTCGGCTGTTTCGCCGGTAAAAAACTCATTTTTCATCTCAAAAATCTCATTTTTCGGCGCGGCAAAATCTTCGGGAGCAAAATGTTCTTTTCCTTTCGGCAAGCGGACGGTAAAAATTGTGCCGTAACCGGGAGCGCTATCGACCTTTATTGTGCCGTGATGAAGTTCCACAATGCCCTTGGTTAGCGAAAGTCCGATACCCGACCCCGAAGTTTTAACCGAACCGGCGGCGTTGTTGCTGCCTTGATAAAATCGGTCGAAAATCTGGGAAATCTCGTTCCGGTCGATTCCTATTCCGCTGTCGATTATCTTAAATTCAGCGAATTGTCCCTCGTCGGCGACCGACATTTCCACCGTTCCGCCGGCCTGCGAATATTTGAAAGCGTTGGAAAGCAGGTTGTAGAACACCTTTTGCAACTGTTGGGGGTCGAAAGTGCAGACGAGCGACTCATTCGGCGCGGAAAACCGGAAAGCGATTCCGTTGTTTTCGGCATATTCGCTGAAAAGCAGGTAAATCTCTTTCGCAAAAGGGATTAAGTCCTGTTCCGAAACTTTCAGGCGGACGTGTCCGAGTTCGAGTTTGCGGAAGTCGAGCAGTTCGGTTATTAATCCCCTGAAATGATGGGTGTTGCGGAAAATTTTCAGCAGTTTGTTGTAAACGTAAGGCGTGAGCGAATTGCTTTGCAAAAGCGCCTCAATCTGCGATGTAATCAGCGTCAGCGGCGTTCTGAACTCGTGCGAAATGTTCATAAAGAACTGCAATTTGGCGTTGTTCAACTGCTCGTTCTGCTCTTTTTCTTTCCGTTCAAATTCGAGGGAAGCGCGGAGCAGCAGTTGCGAGCGTTTGAAGCGGTAATACCAGTAGGCCAATCCGACGGCGAGCAGGATGTAAATAGCGTAAAACAAGGGAGTTGCATAAAACGGCTTGTTGATGACGACGTTCATTTTTATTGTCCGCGGCTCGACGGCGGGGTCGGTCTGCTGTTCGCGGACAAGGAGGGTGTAATGTCCCGGATTGAGGTTGGTATATGAAATATGCCGGTTATCGCCCGTAATCCAGCGGCGGTCGAAACCTTCGAGCATATATTCGCAGGCCGGATTGTCGAGCGTGGTTGTGTAATTGTTTGATGTAAAGGTAAATGCGAGGTTGTTTTGATTATGTTTCAGCCGGATTTCCGAAGCGTAGGGGAGCGCCGTTTTCAGGATTCCCGAATTGTCGAAAGGATTTGTAATGTCGTTATTTACAAAGAGTTCCGAAAAATAGAGGTTGTAATCGGCGGGCGAAAACGAGAAAAGTTCCTGCTCGAAAAACGAGGTCATTCCGTCGATTCCGCCTGCAAAAATTTCGCCGTTGCGGCAGGCGAGCAGTCCGCAGCCGAGATTGACGCCCGAAATGGGCAATGCGGTTTGCAAATCGAGGCTTACAACTTGGTTCAGGTTAGGATGAAGAAATGCTATTCCGTTGTGGTTGAGGATGATAATGTATCCGTTTGTCGATTCGGCAATGTCGTAGCAGCGGATATTTTTCAGTTGTCCGCGGTCGCCCTCTACGGCGTCGAAAGTTTTCTTTTTCCGGTCGAACAGAAAGAGGCCTGAACCTTTGGTTCCGACGAATATCCGGCCTTTCCGGTCGATGAAAATCCGGGTAATTTCGGCTGTTCCGGACGTGTTTCGGCCGTAAATAAACTCTTCCTGTTCGGTCTGATTTTCGAGGTTTATTTTCACGATGCGGTTTCCCGAGGCCGCCCACAGAAAGCCATCGCGGTCGATGGCGAAATTGTTTGTCGCCGCCGTAAAATCGAGGGGCCAGTCGAAGAGCGGCGAAATCTGCTCCGTCAGCGGGTCGAAGCGGTAAAATCCTTTTTGAGTGAGCATTACGAGATATTTATCGCCGTAGAGTTCCACCTGATTGACTACGTTTCCCATCACTTCTTCGTCGCTTGTTCCGCTCTTGATGCGGAAATTGCGGAATTGCCGCTTGTGCAGGTCGAAAACCGAAAGTCCGCCGGTGTGGGTGCCGATGAACAGGCGGTGCAGTTTTTCGCTGTAACAGATGCTTTTTAAGTTGTTGTGCGCTATGGAGTTAGGCTTTCCGTCGGCTTTAAAATGCTCGATTTTTCCGGTTTCCCTGTCGAGGCAGTTCAGGCCGCCGCCTTCGGTGCAAATCCAGATTTTCCCCTCGCTGTCTTCGGTCATACGGCCTACAAATGAGAAACTTACGCAGTCGTTGCGCTGTGCGTCTTCGGGATAAAGCCTGAAAATGTCGTCTTTCGGGTTGAAATGATGAACGCCGCCGTAATACGTTCCAACCCAGATGCTTCCCTGCCTGTCGCGGCATAGCGAGAAGACCGAAGAATGCCAGAGGCTGCCGGGCAAATCGTCTTTCCGGTAAATGGCGAACCGGCCGGTCGAATAGTCGTATTTCAGCAGTCCCGAAAACGAGCCGAGCCAGATTGTTCCGTAATCGTCTTCTACAAAGCATCTTATGTGCTGATTATTAAAACCTTCGATTTGAGTTTGCACCATTTGGCAGGGCGTTTCGCTTCCGCCTGCGCGTTTCCTGTAAAAATTGCGGTAACGGGTTGAAATCCACATATTTAAACGCGAATCTTCAAATATATTGTAAATATCTTCGTCGGGGATGTAAACCTTGAAAGCGCCGTTTTCTTCCACGTAAAGGCCTCTGTTAGTGCCGAGCCAGAGCCGGTTTTGCGAATCCATAAAGATTTGGGTGATGCTCAAATTTTTGTTGTTCAGGCAGGCGCGGAAGCGGAATTTGCCGGTTTTCTCATCCCAAATGCAGACGGAATCTTCGTTTGCCGTCCAAATCTCATTATTTAAAAAGGCGAGCGCGGAAACAGGCTCCCTGATTTTGTCGAATTTCTGGCTCCGGCAATTGAAGCGCATAAGTGCGTGGTCGGAAATAAAATAGATGTTGCCGTTGTAATCGCCTGTTATAGAATGATTTTCGTTGCCGACTGCCGGTTCGCCGCCTTTTGCCTCGAAAGATTCGAGGTTTCGGATTTTCTCGCCGTCGTAAATGCTTATGCCTTCCATAGTTCCGAACCACATCCTGCCGAGTTCGTCCTGATAGATGGACATAACGGAAATCTGCGGCAAGCCGTCGGCAGTCCCTAAATGCTTGAAATACAGCGGAAAAGCATCGAGGCAACAAAGCAATAAGAGTGTAAGGCAACAATGACGCATCTGTTGAAATTTATCCGGCAAAAATAATCAAAATTCTCTTATTTTGCAAGGAATTTATTCCCTCTCATAAACAATTTCCCGCTCGTTGCCTTCCAAATCGGTAACAAGGAGCCGGCGATTCTTGCTGTTTTTTTTCTCTTTTGTCAATTCCGGAGTATTCAAATCGCAATAATCGTTAATGATGAATCCGTTTATGCTTCTGATTATGAA
>JAISUN010000116.1 GCA_031272085.1 Dysgonamonadaceae bacterium
CGCACAAAACGATGTCTTTGGCAACGGAAAAATCGTCAACGTCGCCAAAATTATGCCACAACCCCAACGAAATTTGGGGTAGTTGCAATCCGCTGTCGCCGCAAAATTTATATTTCATATATCATTGATTTTTAGCGTTTTTATAATCGTTTGACCATTTTTCAAGCCTCCGGTATTCTTCCTCGGTAATCGTCAAAAACGAGCCGTGTTGCGGGTTTGCAACGCCCTGAATATCTTCCGGCGAATGAAAATTGCGCAAATATTCGTCGGCCTTGCAAATCCTGTATTTAGCCGGACTCGAAGAATATTCAACGTATGCCACGCGCCATGTCGAATCGCCGATAAGTTGAAATGCCGACGCGCCCTCGCACTGCTTATTTCCCTCAAAACTAACGTAATCCGACTCGTCCGGTTCGGGATACGGCCCTGTCAAATTTGCCGAAGATGATGTGAAAATACCGCGTTTTCCGCCCTCTTTTTTAATCAAAATATGATAAAGCCCGTCTTTTTTCACAAAATTAATGTCGGTGTCAATAGTTGCATATCCCCAGTCAATCAGCAATTTAGGCTTTGTGAGGCGGGTAAACGAACTGTCGGAATAAGAATAAAAAATGCGGTCGTAAGCGTCCTCTTTATCGTTGAGCAGCGAATAATAGACCATATAAGCGCCCTGCGAACCGTCCGGCCAGACGTAATTCCCGTCCCAAATAACCTGCGGCGCCCAAACGCGGTGGATACCGGAATAATCGCGGTAAAAATCAGACGAATCGGGGTCGCAAAAAATTTCAGGCCCTTTGCGGAAGTCAAAAGTTACCGCTGTCCAGTTAATCAAGTCGTTGCTTTTCAGCAGATTAAGGCCGTAATTCGACCAAACTTTGCTTTTTGCTACGCACATATCGGTCGTAGTCATCACAAAGCCCTGTCCATCGGCTGCACGGGCAATATAAGCGTCCCGCGCCCCACCCTCGATTTCCGACAGTTTTTTTGTATCGTAAACCTCATTTCCGTCGATTAAATCCTGAAAATGCACTCCATCGCGGCTAATAGCAAATGCCGTCCACTCGCCGCGCCCGCTCATGTGGCAGTAAAGATAGCCTTGACAATTCAGAATTGAGAACTGAAAATTGAGAATTAAAAACAATATTATGATAATTTTTTTCATTTTTTTATTTTAAATTTATGTTTTCCGGAGCCTATTTTTCCGGCGAATGTAAAACTCTTATTATCAGGAAGATAAACTTCTGCTTCCATATTTGCGGGAATTTTAACTGTTAATGAATAATTTTTGGCGTCGTTGTGTATTTCCACCTCAATGTTGCCTTTTATTGTTGGAATTTTGGCTGTAACAAACTTCAAATCAGCAATTTGAGGCTTAATCCTTACAAGGTCGAAAGCGGGCGATAGCGGCTCTACGCCGACAAGTCGGCGCGGGATGATATTCGCAGGAACGGCTCCCCATGCGTGATTCCAGTCCTGATTGGGCTTGTAGCGGTTATCCCAGGCTTCGAGCGTGATTGTCGAGCCGACCCGAAGCATATTGTACCAACCGCGGTCGTCGGTTTTTGTCAGCATTTTCAGGGCATAATCGGCATCATTGGCATTGTACAGCGCATCGAGCAAAAATTGCGCCCCGTAAACGCTGCAAGCCATTCCACGCGATTCTATAAACTGAATCACGCTTGCACAGCAGTTTTCCGGAACTAATCCAAAGGCAAGCGCAAACATATTGGCGTGAAGCGAAGCGTGCTGCTCCCCTACCCCGTCGGTATAATACCCTAATTCGCTGTTATAGAATAATTTATTAAATATTTCCTTAAAATTTTCCGCTTCTTTTCTGAAAAATTCTGTTTCTTGCTGCAAATTCAAGGCTTCTGAAATTCGGCTCATAAGTTTCAGAGTTTCAAAATGATAGGCGTTTATAACCGCGTTAAAATCAGTGAAAACAAAGCCGTCCGATTCGCCTTTTGCGCCAAAACCGCCTGCCTGCGGCCAATCGACAATATCGCGAATCTCGCCCTTATAGCGTATCGAACGCTGAAAATCCTCGTTTTGCAAGCCGGTTTTTGTGCTTATCAATCCGTTGCTTTCTCGCAATGCAAGCAGGGTTCGCGCTTTCAAAACATCAAAATTCTCTTTCAGAGAACGGCTGTCGCCGGTGTAAAGATAATCGTTCCACGCAATCATCACGGCCTGCATAATCCACTCTGTGGGCCAAGTCGGGTGCAGGAGCAGGTACTCGCTTGTGTGCCGCGCCATCGAAAACTCGCGGTCAACTCCGTAATGGCAAAGTTGATTAATCAGCGCATCCGCTTCGTAAGGTATCCGCTCGCGGTCGCCGTCGATGTAAATGCCTGTAAATGAGGTTGCTTTGATGGAATACTTACACAATTCCCAAATTTGATTCAAAGTATCGTTGCTACACTTGAAATCCGCTACCTGTGCGTCAAATGGATATGTTACAACATCCCTGAAAATATTACCGGAGTTAATGTCTCTTTCGTAAGCCTCTATCTCACAGTACCTAAACGGAAAAACTTCGCCGATATAATCCGGCATTTTTATTGCCGAAGGGCCGGTATTCCGCTTGTCCGGTTCATTTGTAATTCGGTATGTATTAAGGCCTTGCGTGAGCGTTAATTCATATTTTCGATAGCGGATAGTTCCCTCAGGCTCGCGGTCAATTCGACCGTTTTTCAAGGCTTCGCCAAGATGAACGGTAATTTTTTGACCGGAAACATCGGATTCAAGCCACAGAAAGAGTTGTCCGAAAGCGTCTTTGCCAAAATCAATAAGTGTTGTTTTTACACTTATTTTCTTGATTGACAGCGGATTCTCTCGTGTTTTCACAAGAGGATAAAAAGAGGCTGCATAATCTTTCATTTCCATTGCGGTGCGAAAAGCCTTAATATCAGACCATTGCGCATTTTTTGAAGCATTTGTCAGCGATTTTACCCTCCAAAAATAATTTTTTCCGCTTTCAAGCGGTTTTCCGCCGTAAATAACCGAAGATGAAGCATTTGAGGTTATTTCACCGCTATCCCAAATATTGCCGTCGAGAGATTCGGCTTTTTGGTAAGAATCGGAAACAATGATATGGTATGCAACTTGCTTAATATCAGTGTTTTTAGTCGAAGGAACAATCCAAGAAAAGGAGGGAAAACGAGAACGGATTTCGGCAAATTGAGGATTAAGAGAGGCTATATCTGCCTGCCACACAGGAATATCCGACGCATAACCGTCGTAGCAAGTCATTTCTGTATGTTCAAGCAAATCGGTAATCAATCCGTATGGTTTCGACGACTGTGAAAACATACAAATCCCTGATAAAAAACATATTATCAACAACAACTTCGTCATTCTCAATTCCTAATTACTAATTACTAATTCTCCATCCAGACTGCCATTTCCGAAGCCCCGCGATTCGACCACGAGTAGTAGGGAATCAGGGTTTGTCCTTTGAAAGTCAGTACCTGACCGGGTTTCAGAAAATTGGGGTAATTAATTTTTTCAGAAGCATTTACCTCCAAAGGTTTTTCCGAGCAATAGACAATCGGTCCGCGTTCGACGGCATATTTGCCCACATCATCGGTTACAAGCGGATTTGCTTCAACCGTGCGCGTTTCCATAGAAAAATCTAAGGTGATTTTATCGCCTTTTTTCCAATTTCTCGTTATTTCAACGTAGCCGTCCTGAGATGGC
>JAISUN010000009.1 GCA_031272085.1 Dysgonamonadaceae bacterium
CACGAAATAGGGGCAAGTACGGTGTTCAACTTTTGGTCAACCAATTTTTGCCATATCGGTTCCATATACGACAGGCTTGATGCGCTCGAATTAGCCAACTCTCCGCCGAGAATCAGGAATGGTTTGCCATCAACAATCAGTTGAGTTGCCGAACCGTGCTTTTGCAGGTGCGGTAGCGCATTATTTTGCGCAAATGTTGTTCCGGCACATAATAATGCCAGACCCAGAACTTTAAATTTGTTCATAAAAATTAAAATTTAATTTCGGATGTAAAAGTAATAATTTTAGTTGAAATAGCAAGTGTTTTCGGGCAAATTTCTTTTTAACGAGCCGTTTTCCCCATCTTCCGCAACCATTGTCCGGTGTAAGATTCCTTGCAATCGGCTATTTGTTCGGGAGTTCCGGCGCAAACTATGCGGCCGCCTTCGTCGCCGCTTTCGGGGCCGAGGTCGATAACGTGGTCGGCGCATTTTATCACGTCGAGGTTATGCTCGATAATCACTATCGTATGTCCGCGTTCGATGAGGGCGTCGAAAGCCTTCAACAGGGTTTTGATGTCGTGAAAATGCAGGCCGGTAGTGGGTTCGTCGAAGATGAAGAGGGTAGGCTGGGCTTTTTCTTCGCCAAGATGATAGGCCAATTTCACCCTTTGGCTTTCGCCTCCGGAAAGGGCGCTCGAACTCTGGCCGAGTTTGATGTATCCAAGCCCCGTTTCCTGCAAGGGGCGCAGTTTTTCGGCTATTTTCTTTTCCTGACTGCCTTTTCCCTGACTGAAAAATTCAACTGCTTCTTCGACAGTCATATCCAGTACGTCGCTGATGCTTTTGCCGCGGTATTCCACATCGAGAATGTCCTGCCGGAAACGTTTGCCGTGGCAGGAATCGCATTCCAGCACTACGTCGGCCATAAACTGCATTTCGACGCGGATAAATCCGTCGCCCTTGCACTCCTCGCAGCGTCCGCCTTCGACATTGAACGAAAAATAGGCCGGACTGAAATGGAACTGCTTGGCCAAAGGCTGGTCGGCAAACAGTTTGCGTATCTCGTCGTAGGCCTTGATGTAAGTTACCGGATTGGAGCGCGAAGACTTGCCTATGGGGTTCTGGTCAACAAATTCCACAAGTTTTATCAGGTTCAGGTCGCCTCCGACCGAAGTTGCCTGAACAGTCCCGTCTTTCAGGTTTTCGCAATGCCGTTTCACAGCCTGATACAGCACCTCGCTGACGAGCGATGATTTTCCCGAGCCGCTGACGCCGGTAACTACGGTCATCACGTTGAGCGGAAAACGGACGTCGATTGATTTCAGGTTGTTTTCCCTTGCGCCCTTTATCTCGATGTAGTTGTTCCATTTGCGCCGCCGCTTGGGGACAGGGATTTGCTCTTCGCCCGAAAGGTAGGCGAGGGTGTATGAATTGGGATATTTTGATTCTGACATTGTAAAATTATTTTCCAATTATTTGTCTAAAACTGTTAATATCAACTACTTTGGATGTCGGGAAAGGGTTTGTTTTCAGGATATTGAAATGACGGTCGTTTGTTACAATGTAATCGGCGTCGGCATTCAATGCACAATCAACAAATTTATGGTCATCGGGGTCGTTATTCATCAAATGCCAGCGAAAAAAATTATTTGTTTGCTTCACGTTTTTTGAGTGCAACAATTCGTTTATTACGTCATTCACAAATTTAGCCGGATAAAAGCGGGATAAAATTTCATCGTATTCAAACAAAATATCAGTTGTGTAGCAAAGTATGATTTCCCGGTTGCGAAAAGCCTCCCATAGCCAATAGTAAGGCGATTTATGCGGAAGGGCAACAACAAGGCAGTTTGTATCGAGAACGATTTTCATTTATATGGAGTGCGAAGATGAGAGTTAAGAATTTCTTCCATCTTTTCGTTGCTCAATTCGAGATCATCCCACAACTTGGAGGCTTGGGCGTCAACTTTTTTTTGATAATAATCAAGCAATAAAGATTGAATTTCTTCCAGTTCCTCATCGCTTCCGACAGTCGAAAAAGTTTGCAGCAGAAACAGTTGCGCAGGGTTTAGAACTCTGCTTTCTGCGTTTTTTTTCTCAATAGTAGCAGTAGTCATAATTTGAATTATTTAGGCTGCAAAAATAATAAATATATTTTAGATTTCAAATTTTTATTTTGGCGGCGGCCCTTGGTAAACGATTTCCCCGCCTCTGCTGCCCGCTTCCGGCCCGATGTCGATAATCCAGTCGGCGGCGCGGATAATTTCTTCGTCGTGTTCGACTACTACGACGGTGTTGCCGATTTGCTGCAACTGTCGCAAGACGTTGATTAACAGCCCTGTATCGCGGGGATGAAGCCCGATGCTCGGCTCGTCGAGGATGTAGAGCGAACCTACAAGGCTGCTGCCGAGCGAAGTTACGAGGTTTATCCTCTGGCTTTCGCCGCCCGACAGCGATGATGAGAGGCGGTTGAGCGTCAGATAGCCCAGCCCGACGTCGCAGAGGAATTGCAGGCGGTTGTTGATTTCGAGCAACAGGCGTTTAGCGACCATTGCATCGTGTTCATCCAGAGGCAGTTTGAGGAAAAACTCGCGAAGCCGGCCAATCTGCATATCCACAAGTTCGGTAATGGAATGTCCGTCGATTTTCACGTAATTAGCCTGCGGTTTCAGGCGTGCTCCGTGGCAAACGGGGCAGATGGTTTTTCCGCGGTAGCGGGCTTGCAGCACCCGGTACTGTATTTTGTAAAGATTTTCTTCCACGAAGTGGAAAAATGCGTCAATCCCGCGCAGGGAGTCTTTTCCGTGCCAGAGCAGGTCTTTTTCTTCCTGCGTAAGTTGGAAGTAAGGCCGGTGTATCGGAAATCCGTATTGCGAGGCTTTTCGGATAAAATCTTTCTTCCATTCGCTCATTATTTCGCCTTTCCAGCAAAAAACAGCGTCGTCGTAAAGCGAAAGCGACTGGTTTGGGATGACAAGATTTTCGTCTATTCCAATAACTTTTCCGAAGCCTTCGCATTTCGGACAGGCTCCGGCCGGGCTGTTGAAGTTGAACATCAGGTCGTTAGGCTCCTCAAACAGGATTCCGTCGGCCTCGAAACGGCCTGAAAATTCCTTTTCCACAACGCTTTCGGGAGTATAAATTTTGAGCAAAGCATATCCGTTTCCCTCATAAAATGCGGTTTCTACCGAATCGAAAAAGCGGGAAACTGTCTGTTTGTCGGAGGAAGCGGTCAGGCGGTCGATTAAAAGTTTTGAAGTTTGAATATTTAGAGCCGCGAGTTTGGATTCGTCTTTCAATAAGTCGGCGATATTAACAATTTCGTCATTAATTTCCACTCGCGTAAATCCTTCTTTCATAAGCACTTCGAGTTGTTCGCGGACGCTGCGGTCTTTTCTTTCGGGAAGATGCGTGAACAGCGCTATCCGCGTTCCTTCGGGATAGCGCAGCATCTCGTCAATCACGTCGCCGGCGCTGTGTTTGCGCACTTCTTGCCCCGAAACTGGGGAAATTGTTTTTCCGATACGGGCAAACAGCATGCGGATATAATCGTAAATTTCGGTAGAAGTGCCGACCGTAGAGCGCGGATTTCGGGTGTTTACTTTTTGCTCGATTGCGATTGCGGGCGGGATTCCTTTGATATAGTCGGTTTCGGGCTTGCTCATACGTCCCAGAAACTGGCGGGCGTAGGATGACAGGCTTTCGACGTAGCGGCGCTGGCCTTCGGCGTACAGAGTATCGAACGCCAGCGACGATTTTCCCGAACCCGACAGACCGGTAATTACGACCAATTTGCCGCGGGGAATCTCTACATCAATGTTTTTTAGGTTGTTAACCCTTGTGCCTTTAATTATTATATTGCCTTCTTTTGCCATTTCTAATCCGAATTGAGGGCGCAAAGTTAGCAAAAATTTTTCAGACTTTATTCTCTTGGCGAAAGGAAAACTGTACGCTGCTTTTTGTCGATTACGAAATTGAAGCGGTTGATGATGAAAATTCCGATTGAGCCGTCGGGCGTATCCGCGCTGTCGTTGCGACTCGACGAGGCTTGCAGCGTTACCGGCATTTGGTCGAAAGTAAAGCGGTTGAGCCGGAACTGGAAGGCTTTGCCGTTGAATACCGGCGTTGCGTGTCCCATACTCACGGTCGAGGCTTCGCTTTCGGGCTTGAAACCGGTCAGCAGCAGGCGGTTTTTGCGTACAAAACGGCTGAATCCTATCAGATGATAGGAGGCTCCGGTGTCGAAAACAAAAAATCCTTCGGCGTCCTTTTTGCCAACGATGTTCAAGGTTGCAGGAATCAGGATAATGTTTGTGCTGTCCTTCATTGTGATGAACTCGCCGTTTTCGGGGTATTGGAATTTTCCGAAACTGTAAAGCCGGATTTCCTGCCTGTCGAAATTGACTTCGGTAATGTAGCGGTAAGCCGGATTCAGTCCCAGAATGCCGTCTAAATCGCCGCTTATTTCGGGGAAAAGGGCTATCGACTGCTCCGGCAACGTGAGCGTGTCGCCGATATGAACGCTGTTGCCGCGCGAAATGCTGATTTTAGCCGTTCCGCCCACGATATTTGCGCTTTGCGAGTGGCTTTCCGGCAAGTTCAGCGAATCGGCAAGCGATTGGCGGATTGCCATTCCGTCGGCGCCGGTGTCGAACAGGAAACGGAGCGTCCTCTGGCTGTCGTTAAGCCGGACGGGGACAATGATTCGTCCGCTGTCGAGTTCAAATTTTACGATTGCCCGCAATTCCGCGGGGCGGTCGTTATTGGCAAAAGCCGCTTTGCTGCACAGGAGGCAGAAAGCGGCTAATAGAAATATTGATTTTCGCATTATTATCACAGTAAATCGTCAATCATTTTCCGGATGTCGGCCGAAGAAGGCCGCGGGGCGTCGGGCGAAATGATTTTTCCGTCCTTACCGAACAGCATAAAGCGCGGTATTCCGGTGATTTTGTAGGCTGCCGACAGGTTTTTACTCCCCTCGTCGCCTGCAAAAAGTTGAATGCCGGTCAGTTTTTCTTTTTCTACAAAGGCTTTCCATTTTGCAATGTCTTTTTCTTTATCAACCGAAACGCTGACGAAAGCAATATTCTTGTTCCGATAGTCGGCGTCGAGTTTTTTCAGGAAAGGAATTTCCTTGCGGCAGGGCGAACACCAGGTTGCCCAAACGTCGATATAGATTAATTTTCCCTTCAAATCCGACAGGGCGACCTCTTTGCCTTCGATATTTTGGAATTTGAATCCGAGAGCCGACTGGTTTTTTTCAGGCTTTGCGAAGCCGCTTTTGAGCGCTAAAAAACTGGCTTTCTGGCTTTCGATTGTGAGATATTTCCCAAAGTTCTCTTCAAATTTTTCAAAGGCGGCATAATTCCGCTGTCCGGCGGCATTTTTGAGGACATATAAGCCCTTGATTGTGTCGTTTTTTATTTCGCCGAGTATGTTGCCGATAGCCTCATTCTGGCTGCCGAGCGATTTTCCATCCGCCCACTTTTGAACAAAATAGATTCTTTCGGGAATGTCTATTCCGTTGGGAATCGTCAGCAAGTCGGCATTTTGGGTAATGTCGGCGATATTCAAATCGCGGTAATAATCGGGATAATCCTCGCCTTCGGGAGTGGCCGTGCGCGGTTTGAAGAGGTATTCGAGAGCCAGACTTTCGAAATTCAGTTTTTTGTAAGTTTCAAAAGCCGCATTGAAAGCCTTGTTCTTGGTTGTCGTCGCAGGATAGGATTTCAGCGCCTCGAATTTTTCTTCCAGCAGGGGAAAGAAATCGACGTAGGTGCTGTGAAATTTGGTAAAATAAACGGCGCGGTTCTCGATTGGTTCCATAAATTTGAGCCAGCGCGACATTTCAAGATTTTCGGGACTGTTGGCGTTTCCGTTCAGGACAACGGTACTGTCGTTAATCGTAAAATCGAGTTTGTCTTTCGGTTTCAGGTAAAATGCGTAACGGTTGTTTGAAAGTTTTCCCGTGCCGATATAGTAAAATTCGCCGTCGGCAGCGGCTTTGCAAACGAAATAGAAAATGCTGTCGGCATCCGCTGCCGATGAAGCGATTTCCATAAGTTGGCCGTTGTCCATTTTGTAGAGGAAAATCTTTTCGGGCAAAGCGCCGCGAGTCCATTTTCCCTGAATCATTGCCGGTTCGCCGCTCGTTTTGCCGGCAAAAACGCTTGCCGCAGCAAGCAAGCCGGCAATCAAAAATAAATTAATTTTTTTAATCATCTTAAATTATCAACTTTTAAACTATTAACTACTAACTATTAACTACTAACTATTTCAAGGTTGCTTGTAGTCCACGCCAATAACTTTTCCGAATCCCGTCCAGCGCATTTCTACCTGATACCCTGCGACGGTAGGCGTTGCCGGATGTTTGGCAAGTTGCAGCGTGCCGTATCCGTCACTTGCTACGTCGTAAAAGGTCATTTGGCCGTTTTCGCCCGCCTGTCCGTTGGGGTCGTAGGTGCAAATAATGATTCTGCCGCTGTAAGTTGTCGGGACGCGAATAGCCGTATTTTTCATAAGGCTGATTTTATGTCCTGCCGGAATTATGCCCGTAACTTCTTCGCCTGCCATAGTGTTGGTATTTACCTTATACAGATGGTCTTCGGATGCGAGGAAAAGGTAGGGCTGTGTTGGGTGGTAAGCGTAATATTTTATGCTTTCCATAGGCAGATTGGACGGAAATTCGCCGCGGCCGAGTTTTGCCGGAGCATTAGCAACGCGGAAATTGAATTGAAGCAATTCGTATTTGTCGGTTGCGGCGTTTTTCACTACTGCAAAACCTGCAAAAGCATCTCTGTTGCCCATATAAACCAGTCGGTAATTCGGATTTTCCCAGTTGAAAATCTCTTCGTCGGGTGAAAATCTGGTCGTTTTGAACATTCCGGTCGAAGGGCCTGTCATCTCATTAAATTCAGGGTGGTACTCGAATCGGTTATCTGTTTCGTTAAACAAAATAGCGCCGTATGTATAACTCGAAAACAGGTAGGACGATGCTTTATAAGGTACGGAAATATTCGAGGCCGCATTTATAGGTTTCGACAGCAACCAGCCTGATTGTGCCCAGTTGTAAAAGAACCAGTTATTGTTCAAATAAACATACGCTTTGCCCGCTGAATTGGCGTGTCCGGCGGTAGAAATCATCTTGTCGGCAATAATGTTTTCCGGCAGGTAATCGGATTTTATTGAGATTCCCGAAATATTAAATTCCGGCTTGAACTCGAAATTTTCAACTCTTACGCGGTTTGTCCATTTGTCGGTAAGCACCCACAGGGCGTATTGCTTTCCGCCTGCTCCCAACGCAGGGGAAATATAATCGCCATAACAGAGTATATCTATCGGTTTTACGCCTGTGTGAGGCAGGTCGGAGTTGTAGAGTTCGAGCGCCCGGTGGTATTGAGTGAGAGTATCGTTAAAAACCGAAATCAGGTCGAGGTCGAAACTGTCTGTTCCTGTTTCACACATCATTATGTAACCTATTTGGCTTCTGTCGTAAACGATGATATTGAAAGAGTGGTAGTATCTTACTCCTGTTTCTTTGTTTATCACGAGGTAAAGAACATAATATGTTCCATCGCGGTTTATCACGCTGCCTTCGCCGCCGATTTCGATGTCGAGGTTGCGCTCGATGGAAACAGAATCTGTAAAATTATACGGATAATAACTTTCGGTCAAGCACCAAAGATACTCAAAATTATCGGGATTTTCGCCTTGTGAAAAGGTAAGTTGCGGGGTTACTTGAACTCTCGCGCCGACGGAAGTAGTAATCGTATCAGGTATGCCCTCTATCGTTACTTCGTTTATTTCGTGATAATCGTAATTTCCCTTGTCGTCGATGCAGGAGCCGACGGTAATCAGCGTAAGCGCCGCGAAAAGGAGCGCAATGATTTTATATTTTCCTGTATTCATAATCTTAATATTTTTAATTTTATTGCCAACTTGCATCGGAAGCGCCGGTCATTTCGGTGCCGTCATCTTCTAAAACGGGCGTTCCGTTCTCGCGCATTTGATTGAGGTAAATATTGAACGACCTTGCCCAGCCTTGAAGCAGAGCCATCGGAAAATGACTGTTCCAGAAAGCGGTTATTTCGGTCGATGTGGATTCGGGCGGATAGGTAAAATAATCGCGGTCAACTCCGAAAAGTTCGCAAAGCAAAGCAAATTTCTTTGCGCTGTATGCTCCGAAAAACATTTCGAAACGCGGCCTGTATGTGGGATGCGCCCAGATGTTGGGCATTTCGTTTGCATTATCGAAATAAATTTTAAAATGCGTCGCGAGCATATACCCTTGGCTGTTGATTGTCGTGTTTAAAGTTGTCAGATATTTCACGTCGAAATACTCGTTTTTCTGCAAGCCGATTACGGCGCGGAGTTGGTTTCCGTCCAAAGCCTCGGTATTTTTCAACCTGACGTAGATTTTGCCAACGGCTTTTCCGGCCGGAATGTAACTCATATCAAGCAGCATTTCTACATCGCGGCCGAGTTGGGCGCTCGATTCGGATTCTACAAGCCCGAAAGCAATAGGGCGGTCGTAATCGGTTACGTTGCCCTGCACCTTAACGTTGAGGCCGACAATGGAATCGGATTTTATTACCAAATCGTATCCAAACTTAATGAATGTCGAATCCACAATATAATAAGTTGCCGTTTCGTCGGCGAATGTGAAATAAATCTGGTCTTCGCCGCTGTATGTCGGTATTGTTTCCTGTTCGCAGGAACTTAACATCGCTATTGAAGCGAGCAGCGCTGCAACGAAAAATATTTTCCTGTTTTTCATATTAATCAATTTTTATAATTAATAGTAATTTGTTTCTGTTTCGGGCAACGGTACTATGTAGTTCTCCGGCTCTATGCTGACCGTGCCGGCCTTTTGAGGATTAAAGATAGTTGTACTGCCGCGGCGTTTCAGGAAGAAAAATACCTGTCCTTCGCCGAAAAATTCCTTGTAATATTCGGTCAGCAGCAGGTTTTCGGCCTGCGCTTTGGTGGCTGTCGTCGGGTCGAGGCGCGAAATCAGGGTCGAAAGTTGCGAGCCGCGGTGTATCCTGATGTTGTAAATCAGATTTACGGCGTCTGCAATTTGTTCCTTGTCTATCATATTTTCCGCAACTATATAATACATTTCGCTCATTCTAATCAGGGGCTGATAATTTGTTATCGGGTCCTGATAGGCGGTTCCTGTTGTGGTAGAACGGTTTCTGCCGTACTCTGTAAATTTATTGGAAATAAACTGGCTTGCGCTGATAGGGCTGTAACTCCAATATCTTGCGCGGTAGTCTTCCCAAATCGACATATCGTTTCCGCCTCCGCTTTCGTCGGCGAAGATGTTTTGTTTCAAATTATCTTCGAGGACGGTGTAGTTGACGCCCGGCTGCGTTCCGGCAACCATAGTTTTCCAGTCGCCGTGGAGGTTGAGGTTATACACGCCAAAAATCACTTCGTGGTAAAAAATATAATCAGCCCACTTGAAATCGTCGGCAGTAAGCCATCGAAACGGAGTTGCGTCGCTCGAACCGAATGAGTTGTCGATAACGCTTTGAGCCGTCGCCGCAGCCTGTTCCACATCGCCTTTATACATCAGCGCCCGCGCTTTCAGGGCCTGAACTGCATAATAGTTCATCCGGAAGTTGCGGTAATATTCCTCGAAAATAGTGGTGGTAGGCAAAGCGCTTGCTCCCGCCTTATTGAGGTCAATAACGCCTTCGGTCAGGATGGGGTCGCCGGCAAGCAGGGTTTTTGCCGTTTCGAGGTCGTCCAACAGTTTGGCGAAAAAGTCGTCCTTGTTGAGTTTAGTTTGTGCCTGCACGTTCGACGAAGTATTGTACGGAATCTGGTTTTCGCCGAAAATGCGGTAGAGGTCGAGGTGCATATAAGCCCGCAAACCGTAGGCTTCGCCAAGGTAAACATTCTTCTTGTATTCGGGCAGCACATCCGAGTTTTTCATATTTTCAATGAAATTGTTTATTCGGAAAATCGTCTTGTAGCCGTCTTGCCAAATATTTTGAAATTCTGATTTTACTACTGTTTCGGCATATTGATAAGTCGATGTTTTGTTGAAGAAGTCAAAAGACGACGTAATTGACGAATTCTCGTAATAATAGTAGTGAGCCATCAATTCGAGAGTAGTATGCGTGAGTTTTGCCCCGTAAAGGTTGGAAGTTGCCATCTGGCGGTAAATGCCGTTGAGAATGGCGTCGATTCCGCTCTCGGAAGAGTATTGCGTCGATTCCAGATTCTTGTCGCGGGGCAATGCTCCGTCGAACCAGTCGTTGCACGAGGCAAACAGGAACGGGAGCAGCAAAAGAGTTAAATATTTTTTGAACTTTTTCATATTCATTTCTTTATTAAATTAATTAAAACCGGGCTGACAGTTTCAATGAAGCCGCCCGCTGGAACGGGGAGGAAGTACCGCGTTCGAGGTGTATTGAATAAAGATTGAAGAAGTCTTCCATCGACAGGCTTGCCGAAAGGTCTTTCAATCCCATGCTCTTTATCCACTTGTCGCCGGTAAAATTCCACGTGAGTTGGAACGATTCGCCGCGCAGATAGTTGTCTTTCTGAATGAAACGCGAGGAAACAGGCGTAAGGTTGGATGAAACGGTATAAACGATAGCGCTGCGGTATTGGGCGACGTCGCCTATCTGTTGCCAGCGTTCGTAAAGCGCCCGCTTGTCCTGGTTGTAAACAATATTTGAACTTGTAATATTTTCAACCTTGTTGAACAGGGCTTCATTGAATTTGTATCCGCCTACGCTGTAACGCATATTGGCCGAAAGCATAATCTTTTTGTAATTAACCGTAAATCCGACAATTCCTTCCAAATCCGGACGAGAATTTGCTATCACAACCTTGTCGTCGGGATTGTAGATATAGGTAGTGTTTCCGTCTTTTGTGAGGAAAATTTCCCGTCCGTTGGCAGGGTCGATTCCCAGCGAGCGGACTGCCCACAAGTCTGACGGACTGTTGCCGTCGGAATATTTAACGAGCGATTGCAGCGAAGTATTTTTGTTTACAACGCTCTCGTCGTATTGATAAGCCTCATTCAGATAATCCAGAGCCTTCTGGAATCCGCCGTAAGTGGAATAACTGTGGCCGCCGGTAAAGCGCAGAGCGACGAGGAAATTGTCCTTCGGCTTTTTTATAAGATTGTAGTAAACCTTGAACTCATAGCCCTTCGTGGTCATATATCCTAAGTTTGCAGGATATGATGTTACGCCGGTCGAGGCTTGTTGTTGCAAGGAAATAATCAACGGGTCGGTTTTCTTTTGATAAATGTCGAAATTTAATTTCAAATTGTTTTTGAACAGGCCTAAATCAACGCCTCCCGACAGGTTTTTGACTAACTGCCAGCGGAGGTCGGGATTGCCGACTTGGTCCATATAAGCCGACTGCCCGAAAAAGTTGTTTCCTACGTAATAAGAGAATATAGAAGAAGTTACGTAACTTCCTGTCTGGTTTCCGTTTGTCCCGTAGGTTGCGCGGAATTTTAATTCGTCAAGCCAAGTTTTCCATTTCTTTGCAAATTCTTCGCGATGAACGTTCCATCCCAAACCTGCCGACCAGAAATTCTGGAAACGCCTGTTGGTGCCGAAGCGGGTCGAGCCGTCGAGGTTGTAATTGAAATCAAACAGGTAGCGGAAATCGTAATTATAGTTGAACGCGCCGATAAGCGTCATCGTGCGTTTGATTTCTTCGGTATATGAAGGGCGGCTGTTCTGCGCATAAGAATATGCTTGCGAAGGGAATCCTACCGAGCCTTCCGGAAAACCGCGGGCTATAAATGTTTCGCTGTGTTCGCTGGCATTGTCGATGCTTCCGCGGGCTATCACAGTGAAATTGTGTTTTTTCAGCCGCTTCATATAGTTAACGGACAGGTTGGCATTGTACGTCCATTTATCGTAATTAGTGCTTCTGTATTCCCCTTTTGTGTCGTAGGTCATATTGTCGTATTTGGTATTCCGCGGGTCGGTAAAGTTTACAGCGTCTTTTTTATTCTTTTTCAAACTTAAACTTCCGCGGAGCAAGAGGTCGGATGTTACGTTCCAGTCTATTGCGGTATTGTTTGTTACTATAAATTCTTCGCTGTCCATACGGGTAAGCAGAGAAGCGTTCCACAGCGGGTTTGCCGCCGATACGTCGCCGTTTGAGTCCAAATATTTGGGAATCTGTCCGTATTCGTCGTATTTGGTAAAATACGGATTGGCATTGACAAAGTTGCTGAAACTGCCCCACGAACCTTCGTGGCCTGCAATGTCCTGCACCGAAAGGTTATTCATAATGTTCAATCCTTCCATACGGTAAATAAGTTTTACATTGCCGCCGAAAGTGTTGTGGTAAACGTCTTTCATTACGCCTTCGGTTTGCTTGTAATTGGCTCCTACGCTGTACAGAAGTTTCTTGTCGCCTCCCGAGACTGTGATAGAGTGAGAATGTGTGAGCGCGTTGCGGACAGGTTCGCTCAACCAGTAGGTATCAACGCCTCTTTGCACTGCCGCTAAACGGTCGTAATATAATTTCTGACCGTCATAGTTTGCAGGAATGCTGACGTCGTAATCGTTGGATTTTACATAGTCGTAACGGTGTGCAATGCGTTCAAATTCAAGTTTTTCGGCTGCGTTCATCATGTTGTAAACGCTCAAATCGGGCGCGGCTACCTTAAATTCGCCGCTGTATGAGATGAAAACTTCGCCTTGTTTGGGTTTTACGGTTTCGATGACCACTACTCCGTTTGCGCCTTTGGAACCGTAAATAGCCGTCGAACCGGCGTCTTTCAAAAGGGTTATCGATTCCACACGGTTAATATCCAAGTCGTTGATTTCGGCCAGGGTAGCCTCAAATCCGTCGAGGATGAACAGAGGCATATTCGACGCTACGCTTGACGACGACGAACTTTCGTCGCTGCTCGAAGTCAGGTTTTGAGCGCCGGTAACGTCTAACGTAGTCTGGCCACGGATTTCGATATTAGGCAGAGCGTTAGGGTCGGAACCAAATTCCAGATTGTCGAGAATGACGAAACCTGCGTCAAGCGATTTCAAACTTTGGAGTACGTTGGTGTTGCCGACCGATTTCAGTTCTTCGTTCGATACCGAGGAAAACGAACCGGTAAATCCAAGTTTGTCGCGTTTAATAATACCGGCTTCCACAACCACTTCGCCCAAAGTCTCGGCGTCGGGTTCGAGCAGGATATTCCAGTTGGCGTCCTTGCCGGAAACTTTTTTCTCTACCGGTGTGTAACTCAAAAGAGAAAACCTGATAATGCTTCCTTCGGCTGCACGGATTGAAAACTTGCCGTTTTCGTCGGTCGTTACCGCGGTTGGCGTCGATTTCACGTTAACTACCACGCCGATAAGAGGCTCCTTTGTTTCTGCGTCCTGAACAACGCCGGAAATGGTTTGCTGCGCCACCGCAATCGCAGGCGACAGTACAAACAGGAAGAAAAGCGCTCCCTTGAACAAAACCCGCTTCATACGGCGGGCTGCTGTTGATTTTCGTTCATTCATAACTACTTTTTTACTTCAAATAAAAATGCTAAATTCCAAATTTATAGTTAAACCAAATTTTTTACACTAATTCAGAAAAAACGGACTGTTTGTTAAAAATGTCCATAAAATTAAAAAAAATTAACTTTATTTTTGTCAAAAAGTCAGTTTAATCCGTATTAAAAAATCGGCGTAAAATTACGCATATTTTTTATAATCAGTAGTATTTTTTCTGTTTTTTTTACGTTTTTTTAATTTTCAGGCCTTATTTATTTAAAATCTTAACTTAAATTTGCCTGCACTTTTTGGTAATTTCATAAATTTAGTGTAAGTTTGCGCAAAAAATGGAACCAATAAAATCAGTAGATTTGACTTCGCAATACTTGCGGCTGAAAACCGAAATTGACGAGGCTGTTGCGGAAGTAATCCGTTCGGGGAATTATATCAACGGGCAGGCTGTGAGCGATTTTGCCGCCGCTCTTGCCGCGTTTTCCGGCTCCCGTTTCGCTATTCCATGCGGCAACGGCACCGACGCTCTGCAACTTTCGCTGATGGCGCTCGACCTGCAACCCGGTTCGGAAGTTATAGTTCCAGATTTCACATATATTGCTGCCGCAGAGGCTGTTGCGTTGTTGAGGCTGGTACCCGTCCTTGTCGATGTTGACCCGAAAACTTTCAACCTCGCTCCCGAAAAACTTGCCAACGCCCTGTCGAGCAAGACAAAAGCCGTAATTCCGGTTCATCTTTTCGGGCAGTCCTGCGATATGGCGCCCATCCTGAAAATCGCCCGCGAAAACAATCTCTACGTGATTGAGGACAACGCCCAAAGCATTGGAACTGAATACGTTTTCCCCGACGGAAGCCGCCGTCAAACCGGAACAATGGGATTAATCGGCGCTTTCTCGTTTTTCCCAACCAAAAATCTGGGCTGCTTCGGCGACGGCGGCGCAATGACGACCGACAGCGAAGAACTTGCCGAACGCCTCCGCAAACTGACTGTTCACGGGCAATCGAAGAAATATGTTCACGAAAAAGTGGGAGTTAACTCCCGCCTCGATACGCTTCAAGCGGCCATTTTGAAAGTAAAACTCGCTCATTTGCAATCGTTTACCGAAGCCCGCCGGCGTGTTGCCGCCGCATACGACCAAGGACTGCAATCCCGCGTCGATATTTTGGAACTGCCTTATCGTCATCCCGCATCCACGCACGTTTTCAACCAGTATGTAATAAAAGTGAAAAACGACCGCCGCGACGATTTACAAAAATATTTGACCTCGAAAGGCGTTCCCGCTACGGTTTATTATCCGCTGCCTATGCACCGCCAGCCCGCTCTCTGCGGCATTTTCAAGACAGGCAGCGACCTTACGGAATCGGAAAAACTTTGCCGTTCGGTTTTGGCCTTGCCGATTCATACCGAAATGAGCGAAGAACAGATAAATTATATCATTAAACAAATTATTGATTATGAGTGATATACAGATACATCCCACAGCCGTAATCGACGAGGGCGCAAAAATAGGCAAAGGTACCCGAATCTGGCATTTCACGCACGTTATGGGCGGAGCAGAGATAGGCGAAGACTGCAATATCGGCCAAAACGTTTTCATTGCCGACGGCGTGCGTCTGGGCAATAGGGTGAAAATTCAGAACAATGTATCTCTGTATTCGGGAGTTACCTGCGAAGACGAGGTTTTTCTCGGCCCCAGTTGCGTGTTTACCAACATTCTGAATCCCCGCAGTTTTGTTTCCCGAAAAGATGAATACAAGCCCACTCTGCTGAAACGCGGAGCAACCATAGGCGCCAATGCCACAATACTTTGCGGGATAACGATAGGCGAATATGCCCTGATTGGCGCCGGAGCGGTTGTTACCAAAAATGTGCCGCCTTTTGCGCTGATGGTCGGCAATCCGGCGCGGAAAACCGGAGAAGTGGATAAAGAGGGCAACAAAGTTTAAAAAAATCCGACTTTTTTTGTGTTTTTTTGCAAATAATCTTTATCTTTGCAAAGATTTTTGAGTTTTAAACCGGCAAACTATGAACATTATGAAATTTATTTGGCTAATCGCGTTACTGACGGCTTTTTCGACCATTTCCGCTTTCGACGAAATATCGGAAACAGATATTCGCGCCCTTTCGCTTGGGCGGGTTAATGCTTTGAGCAACAGCCTGTTAAATCCGGCTTCTCTTTCTTTTAATCAGCGCAAATCGGTAGAATTATCCGTCTTTAACCGCTTCGAGATGGAGGAATTGAGTACGGAAACCTTGTCGGCCTCGCTCCCCAATCGCTTTATCGACGCGGGTTTTCAACTCTCGGCTTTCGGCTACGAAGATTATCAGTTGCTCGGCGCAAAAATCGGCCTTGCAAAGCGCGTTTCACAGCAATTCGCTGTGGGCGTGAGCCTTGGATATATGAACGAATCCTCCGTTTTGCTTGACGTAAGCAACAAAATCCTGACTGCCGATGCGGGCTTGTGCTGGAAAATGTCCGACAAATTTGATTTCGCTTTTTCTACGAAAAACCTTTTGCACAGTGCGTCTTCGATGCGCCGCCAATGTTTTGCCGGAATACTTTACCGCCTGTCGGAGGCCTTCAACTTGCTGCTCGAAGGCGGTTCCGATTTCGAGGAAAACCACTCTGCAAGCCTTGGAGCCGACTATCTGATTGCCGACAAATTCAATATCAGGCTGGGATTCAACAGCAATCCGAAAACGCCTTCGCTCGGCTTCGGATACCGGATTGACCATTTTACGACCGACGTTTGCTTCCTGCTTCATCCCGTACTCGGCCTGTCGAGCGGAATCAGCGTAAATTACAACTTCTAACTCCATCGCTATGAAAATATTTTTTATCACACTGATAATAAGCGCAGTATCAACGACGGCTTTTGCACAAACCGCAAATTCGGACTGGACTTCATTTCTCGAAGAATTAGCCGAATCGGAGGATGTTGAACCTGCCGATTTGGAGCAACTTTACGACGAACTTTCCTATCTTTCGGAACATCCTTTCAACCTGAACGCCATAACCCGCGCAGACCTCGACCGATTGCCCTTTTTGAGCGATATTCAGGTGGAAAATATCCTTTATTATATTTACAAATTTGCCCCTCTGGTCGATATTTACGAACTGAAAAATGTGGACGGCCTCGACCGCCGGACACTCGAACTGCTCTTATCCTTTGTCTATGTGGGCGATACGCCGAAAAAAGGCGGGCGTTTCAGCCTGAAAAACGCGCTTACCGACGGGAAAAACGAGGTTTTGCTGCGTTCCGATTACACTTTTCAGGAAAAAGCCGGATATGCCGACGTCAGCGATGAGGAGCGGGCTGCGCACCAAAATTCCTACTATATTGGCGAGCCTTACTATCTGTCGCTGCGCTACCGCTATCAGTACCGGAATATCCAGTTTGGCGCGGCGGGCGAAAAAGACGCCGGCGAAGCGTTTTGGAACAAAAATCACAAGGGATTCGACTATTATTCGGCCAATTTCAACATAAAAGACCTCGGCGTTCTCGAAAGCCTGCATATAGGCGATTACAGCGTTTCATACGGTCAGGGGCTGGCTGTAAATTCCAATTTTTCGATGGGAAAAACCTCGTTTATCAACAATATTAACCAGCAAAATTCCGGAATCAGGAGGCACGTTTCGACCAACGAGAACAATTTTTTCCGCGGAATGGCTGCCAATCTGAAATTCGGCAATTTTCAGACGTCTTTCTTTTATTCCAACCGCAAACAGGATGCGAATGCCGACAGCGCCGAGATTTTCACAATAAAAACCGACGGCTACAACCGCATCCCAAGCGATATTGCGAAGCGCCGGACGGCGACAATCTCAACTGTCGGAGCGCACGCCCAGTGGCGGAACGAAAATTTCCGCTTCGGACTGACGGCGGTTTATTACCGTTTCGGAGGCAAAATGATGAATCCCGACGCAAAACCATATAACCTCTTCTATTTGAGGGCAAAAGAACATTCAAATTACAGCGTCGATTATGCGTGGCGCGAGAAAAAATTATCGTTTCAGGGCGAAACGGCTATTGATGCAAATGGGAAATTGGCTACGCTTAACAATCTTTTAATCAATCCTTTATCGAATATCGACCTTGTGCTTTCGTACCGAAATTATGCCCGCGATTACAATGCTTTTTACGGCAAGGCGTTTTCGGAATCTTCGGCTGTCCAGAATGAAAACGGGCTTTATTCGGGGCTGAAATTCCGGCCTGCTTCGCGCTGGGAAATTGCAGCCTACATCGACTTTTTCCGTTTTCCGTGGCTGAAATACGGCATAAATTCGCCGTCTTCGGGCAACGACGCCCTGGTGCAAATCGCTTTCCGTCCGAAATCGCGAATTGAAATGGACCTCCGCTACCGCTACAAACAAAAATTCCACAACGTGATTTCCGAAAGCGGGCAGGAAACGGCGGTTTTGCCTTACGACCAGCATCGGCTGCGCTATCGCCTGAACTGGCGTTTGAATGCGAGGGTGGAAATGCGCACGCAGGCCGACGCAAATATTTATTCGGCAGAGGGGCAAAATCAAACGGGATATTCTGTCAGCCAGCAGTTTACATACAAATCTGGCAGCGAAAATTTTCAAATTGACGGTAGCCTCGGCTATTTCCATACGAGCGACTATAATTCAAGGATTACGCTCTACGAGAAGAATATTCTTTACGCTTTTTCGTTTCCGTCCTATTACGGCGAGGGATTGAGAGCCTATTTTGTTGCAAAATGGAAGATTTCAAAGCCGCTTACCCTCTACCTGAAACTCGCCAATACCCGCTATTTCGACCGCGAAACCATCGGTTCCGGCACTGAAAAAATCGAAGGAAAAAACAAGACCGACGTTTATTGCCTGATTAAATACGGATTTTGAAGGGAATTTGAGCGTATTTAATAAATTTTAACTATCTTTGCACTCTATTAATTTAATGATAATTAATGAAAGTCGTATTAGTTAACAAATTTTATTATCGTAGAGGCGGCGACTGCATTTACACGCTTAATCTGGAAGACGCTCTGAAAAAACACGGCTGCCAAACTGCCGTATTTGCTATGCAACACCCTGATAATCAGCCGACAGAATGGAGCCGCTATTTCCCCTCGGAAGTGGGTTTCACCGGCGGAGGCAACAAGTTGAAAGCCGCCCGCCGAATACTTGGCGACAGCGAAGTGAAAGCAAAATTTTCCCGCTTGCTCGACGATTTTCAGCCCGACGCAGTTCATCTAAATAATATTCACAGCCAATTGTCGCCCATCGTGGCCGAAATTGCTCATAATAAAGGAATTAAGGTAGTTTGGACTTTGCACGACTATAAACTGCTCTGCCCGCGCTACGACTGTATGCGGAACGGAAAAGAGTGCAGTTTGTGCTACTCCTCGAAA
>JAISUN010000036.1 GCA_031272085.1 Dysgonamonadaceae bacterium
TGGATATTACCGTTACCGAAGAATTGAAGCGCGAAGGCATAGCCCGCGAGTTGGTAAACAGGATACAAAATATCAGAAAATCAAACGGTTACGAGATAACCGACCGGATAAATATAACTATTCAACCCGATGAGCGGATAAATGCCGCCGTCGAAGAATACGGTCAATATATCGCCAACCAGACGCTGGCCGACTCTGTTTCGCTTGCCGAAGTACCCGACGGCACGGAATTACAGATGGACGATTACAATTTATCGGTTAAAGTTGTTAAAATATCATAAAACGTAGGCCGATAATTTGAAATTATAAATAATAGTACTAACTTTGAACAATTTTTAAAAAATGAGTGTCATGATTGAAAAAACACGGTATTCAGATGCCGAACTGGAAGAATTTCGAGCCATAATAATGGAAAAACTCGAAGCCGCACGACGCGATTATGATTTGCTGAAAGCATCGATTATGAACGCCGACGGAAATGATGTAACCGATACTTCCCCAACCTTCAAGGTTCTGGAAGAGGGCAACGCCACTTTGTCGAAAGAAGAAGCGGGACGTTTGGCGCAGCGCCAGATGAAGTTCATTCAGAGCCTGCAAGCCGCGTTGGTGAGAATTGAGAACAAGACTTACGGAGTCTGCCGCGAAACCGGCAAACTGATTCCGAAAGAACGCCTCCGCGCCGTTCCTCACGCTACTTTGAGTATTGAAGCCAAACAAAACGGAACCACGAATGGCATTAAATAAACGCAGCCTTTGGGCAATAGGCGTAATCCTGCTTATCCTCGTTGCCGACCAGGTCCTGAAGATTTGGGTTAAAACCAATATGTATATTGCTTTTATCGACGGACATGGAAACGATATTACAATCACAAACTGGTTTTATATCCGTTTTGTGGAAAATTCCGGCGCGGCAATGGGTATTCAGGTTATAGGAAAACTTTTCCTGTCGATATTCAGGATTATTGCCACCATTGCGATTGCGTGGTATTTGGTTTTTCTCGTCAAAAAACGGTTTCAGTTGGGATACATTATCGTTATCTCAATGATTTTTGCCGGAGCCGTCGGAAATATCATCGACAGCGTGTTTTACGGAGTAATTTTCAGCGAAAGCACCCCCATTTCAATGGCAACGCTTTTCCCGCCCGAAGGAGGCTACGGAACATGGCTTCACGGCAAGGTTGTAGATATGTTTTACTTCCCGCTGTTCAGTTTCAACTGGCCTGAATGGATTCCTCTTGTCGGAGGCAGCGAATTTGAATTTTTCCGCTACATTTTCAACATCGCCGACGCCTCAATCAGCGTAGGAATCATACTTTTACTGCTGTTTTACAGAAAAACGCTTTCGTTGAGTTTTGAAAAAGACAGGAGCAAAGATTAGCCGGATTGCCGCGCTGGCCGTCGCGTCAGCGTTTTTTGCGATGTGTACAAAACCGTCTTATGTCCTCTCGGACAAGAAGATGGAAAATGTCCTTTTCGACCTGTACATCGCCGAAGCCGAAATCAACGACAATTATCCGGCGTTTTCCAACGACTCGCTGCGCAAACGCGAACTGCTTAATTCGGTGCTGAAAAAGCATAAAATCAATCAGGAAACGCTCGACACTTCGCTCGTCTGGTATTCCGCCCATCTCGAAAAATACCTGAAACTGAACGAAAAACTCGAAAAACGCTACACCGAAATACTTGACACGCTCCAAACCGGCAATAAAGAAAGGCGGCCTCACCCGGATGCCGATTCGCTTTTGCAGATTACCGCAGCCAAAAACTTTTTGCTGACCGGACGCCGAAATTTCCGTGTTTTCCCATCCGATTCCGCAGTTTCGTATTATGGCGGAAATTTCAGGCTGCAAGCCCGATTGCAGGGGATACGGCCGGAAGTCCGCCCAATCGTATCTTTCCGCATCGAATGTACCGACTCCACCTACCTCAAACGCGACACAATCACGCAGGACGGGCTTTACACCGCCACGCTCAACGTACTGCCGAAAAGCCGCGTAAAAGCCGTTACCGGCGCATTTTACCGCACCGATACTTTCCCCTCGGCCTCAATCGTGAGGGTTGAGAAATTTGAGGTTGCGAAAAAAGTCAGATAAAAATTTCATACAACCAGACGGGTATTTCATACAACTGTCTTACCCTGAAAAAAGTTAACTCTCCAAAGAGTTAATTTATGTATTTACACACCAAAAAACAGAAGTTGTATTTTGACGAGGTTATCAAATTACATTTAGAGCGCGGCTGGGCCCTGCTCGGCGTAACGTCCGCGTTACGCCGTAGTTAGAGGTAAGGTTCCCGCCTTGCTGCAAGCGAGGACGCTTGCTGTTAGCAACGGCGCAGGCAGGAGCCTACGACGAGCAGGGGTAGCCGAGGCGCGGAATGAATATACGTATTCCGCTGGCGGTAAGAAACTGAAAGTCATAAACCGCTGGGCGAGCAGTTATTCCAGCAGTCCGGTAATTGGTTCGGCTGTCAATACTGAATCGCTAAACGTCACAAAAACAACTGACTATATAGGCAATTTTGTGTATGAAAATGGAGTATTAAAAAGAATTTTAACGGAAAATGGTTATTATGAAAATAATAATTACTACTTTTACGTCCGAAATCATCTTGGAAGTAACGCGATAGTGGCAGACATAAACGGAAATATTGTTCAGCAGAACCATTTTTACCCCTTCGGGCAAACAATGGCGATAAGTACCGGCCAGGGCGCTCAGCCCTACAAGTTCACCGGCAAGGAACTTGATTTGGAAAACGGGCTGAATCTGTATGATTTTGAGGCTCGCACCTACGACCCCTCTGTCGGGCGGTTTACTTCGGTTGACCTTGCCGCCGAAAAGTATTACAGCATAAGCCCTTATGCGTACTGCTTCAATAATCCGTTCAGGCTGATAGACCCCGACGGCAAAAAACCAACGGCCCTCGAAGCCGCATATATTGCGCGGCATGTTTATTCCGGCTCCGGAGAACTGACAGGCGGCTGGCGAGTTTCTTCTGATAACTTTAATGTTACTAATCTAAATAATAATATTACTGGCCTCAAATCAAATGTTTATGAAAGAGTAGTGGACGGCGAAGTAACAGAATATGTTTATGCCACAGCAGGCACCGATATGGGAGATGGCTTCGTTGAAGGAGCAAAAGACTGGGAACAAAACGCCTTACAGTTGGCCGGATTATCAGGACAATATAAGATGTCGGCCGATAATGCAAGAAGAATATCGTATGCACTTGGAGAAACCGAACTGACTTTTGTCGGTCATTCGCTTGGCGGCGGCGAGGCTGCCCTGAATGCGCTTGTTACAGACCGTGCGGCAATTACTTTCAATGCTGCCGGAGTAAGTACCCTTACAAAATTAAGAAACGGAGGCATTAAAACACTGTTTAAATCAGAAAGTAAAATTACCGCTTACGTTATGAAAACTGACCCGCTGAACCTCATTCAGAATGGCAATGACCCTCTTGGACTTGGACACTCTCTGCCCGATGTTAATGGTACTTTAATTATATTAAATCCGGTAGATGTTCAGTCCTATCTTAATGGTCACAGTCTTGAATCCCTGATAAAAAGCCTAATAGATGAATTCTTTTAATTTATATATTATGAAAAATACTTTATTATTGATTTTAGCAGGCGCTTTGATGTTTTCCTGCTATAAAATAAACAGGGACATTCCGGTTGACAGGACAAAATTAATTGGAATGGACTACCGCACATTTCAGGGAACTCCTGCATGGGAACTGGCAAAGGCTGTTCAGGACGGCAACAGGAAGAAAATTGAAAGCATAGTTTCACAAAACCCCGGATTGATTAATTATCAGTCCCCAGAATTTGGACTTACTTTATTACACCTTACCATTCTTAATTGGCAGTTTAAGTCCTTTAAAATTTTACTGGAAAACAATGCTGACGTAAGTATTCACGATAGTGTAACCGGGGCTTCACCCTTAATGCATGCATGTGACTTGCAGACTTTTGGCAAGAAATATGTAGAATTACTTATAAAATACGGCGCTAATGTAAATGATGTGGAAGTAGGACCAAGAAAACAGGGTAATTCGACCCGCAGAACTCCATTAATAAATGCTGCAATTACAGGGAGTAAAAGTATAGTTAAACTTCTTGTAGATAGAGGCGCAGATGTTAATTATAAGAATGAATACGGACAAACGGCTTTAACGGAAGCAGTAATGCAAAGAAATTATAAAATTGCATTATATTTGCTTGAACATGGCGCCGATTATACAATTCCAATATTTGTGCGTCCCGGGAAAAGTCGTCCGCACCGTCCGGAAGAAGATGTGCCAATGTATTTAGTGGATGTTTTGCGGGAAGATTTTTTTGACATAAATTCCGGCGAGTGGAAAGATAAACAAAAAATCATATCCTTCCTTCGCGAGCATGGCGTCGAGTACAAAGACGCTCCAATACCGGATTATATAGTTGAAAAAGCAAAAGAAAAGTACCCCAAAAACTGGCAGGAGTATCTCGAAAAGTACTGAAATACTTGATTCAGCGCAGGCTGTGACGGCCTGCGCTGAATTTTTTATGCTGTCGGCAGACTACAATTTGATAATAAGCGGAAATATTGATAGCAAACTCGTTTGCGGTTTTTTATTTATAGCCGGATTAAGCGCTTGACGTACCGATTTGATGCTTGAAGACATAAATAATCAGATTTTGACTGCAAAGATACGAAAATGAGTTGGAAAGGCA
>JAISUN010000047.1 GCA_031272085.1 Dysgonamonadaceae bacterium
CCCCACAGGCAGGCTGTCGCGGTTGGTGATAAAAACGTTTGGCAGCAGCAGGCCGCCGAGATTTGCAGCGGATTTGGGATTAAGGTCGAGCATCGCGCCCTTCGCAGGCTCGTCTAAGGCGCCGATAGTTACCTGTCCCAATGCAAAATCGGAAACTAACAGACAAAAAACGTAAAAAATCAGCCGTCTTTTGGCAAATAAATTAAAAACACTTTCCATTTCTATTATTTTTTTACTTGTTTATAAACACTCTTTCTTATATAACACCTGAAACTGAAAAAAGTTCACGAAAATTGGCAGTTTTTTCGGGAAAATGCGGTCAAAAAATCATAAGTAATTGATAATCAATGAAAAATAATTTTGCGATTTTATGTAATTTAGAAAAAATCTAAATAAGCCCTGTTTTGCGCTGAATTTTCAATTTAAATAAAAAATACTTACCTTTGCCGTTCAATTATGAAAAAAGAAAGCGAAAAATCAACCTGGTTCGATTCTTTCCTGCTCTGGCGGGAAAAACATGTCAGCGAGCGCTATTTCATTCTGGTTTTGAGTTTTGTAATCGGAATAGCGACTTCGTTGTCGGCTTACGTTCTGAAAGAAATTATCCATATCATTCAGCACCTGCTGACCAATAACGCCGAAAAGACCGAAGTAAACTATATTTACCTGATTTATCCGGTAATAGGCATCCTGCTTTCAGGGCTGTTCGTGAAGTTTATCGTCAAGGACGACATAGGCCACGGCGTAACCAAGATTCTGTACGCCATTTCGCAGCGCAAAAGCCGCATAAAAAAGCATAATATGTGGTCGTCGCTCGTAGCGAGTTCAATAACCATCGGCTTCGGCGGTTCGGTAGGAGCCGAGGCGCCGATAGTGCTGACCGGCTCGGCGATAGGCTCCAATTTGGGGCGGCTGTTCAAGATGGAACAAAAAACGCTGATGTTGCTCGTGGGCTGCGGCGCGGCGGGCGCAATAGCCGGGATTTTCAAGGCCCCGATAGCCGGCCTGCTGTTCACGATAGAGGTTCTGATGCTCGATTTGACCACTACTTCGGTGCTTCCGCTACTTATAACTTCGGTTACGGCAGCCACGGTTTCCTATATCCTGACCGGCACAGAGGCGATGTTCAAATTCAACCAGACGGAGGCCTTTTCGATAGAGCGGATTCCTTACGTGCTGCTGCTGGGCGTAATTTGCGGCCTTATCGCGCTTTATTACACCCGCGCCACGACCTGGATTGAAGGCAAATTCCGCAAATTGGATTCGTTCTGGAAAAAATTCCTGCTCGGCGCCGTGATGTTGAGCCTGCTGATATTCCTGTTGCCCCCGCTGTACGGCGAAGGTTACGACACGATAGGCTCGCTAATCTCGCTCGATTACGGCAATCTGATGGACGGAAGCCCGTTTTATCCGCTTCAAGACAGCGTTTGGGGAATAGCGCTTTTTCTCGGCCTGATAATTTTCGCCAAGGTTTTTGCAACAAGCGCAACTAACGGCGGCGGCGGTTGCGGCGGGGTTTTCGCTCCCTCGCTGTTTCTGGGCAGCATAGTGGGATTTTTGTTCGCCCACTCGATTGGCCTGCTTTTCAACACGGTTTTTCTGCCGCAGGAAAATTTTGCGCTTATGGGAATGGCCGGAATGATGGCCGCGATAATGCACTCGCCGCTGACGGCAGTATTCCTAATCGCCGAACTGACAGGCGGTTATCAACTTTTCCTGCCACTTATGATAGTAACTATCAGCGCATTTGCAACAATACTCTGTTTCGAGCGTTACAGCCTGTATTCAATACGTTTAGCCCAAAAAGGCGAACTGCTTACCCATCACAAGGACAAGGCGGTGCTTACGCTGCTCAATATCGGCTCGGTAATTGAAAACGACGTGGAAGTCGTTCATCCGAAAATGTACCTGCGCGACGTGATAAACGCCATATCGAAAAGCCCGCGTAACGTGTTTGCCGTTACCGACGAGGAGGGCGTTTTGCGCGGAATAGTTCTGTTGGACAATATCCGCAATATTATGTTCCGGCGCGACCTTTACGACCGCTTCAAGGTTAAGAAATTTATGGTTTCGCCGCCGGCAAAAATCAATATCAATATGCCGATGGAAAAGATAATGCAACTTTTCGACGATACAAAAGCATGGAATTTACCGGTTGTCGATGACGAAGGAAAATACCTCGGTTTTGTATCTAAATCCAAGATATTCAACGCCTACCGCGATGTGCTGGTAGAAAATTTTTCAGCCGATGAATAAGAAAATTGTTTTTATGGGGACGCCCGAATTTGCGGTCGAAAGTTTGAAGGCCTTAGTCGAAAACGGCTACGAAGTAGCGGGCGTGGTAACTGTTCCCGACAAGCCGGTCGGCAAGCACCAAAGCACGCTCCAAGCCAGCGCCGTAAAGCGTTACGCATTAGAGAAAAATTTGCCGCTTCTGCAACCCGAAAAAATGAAAAATCCCGGATTTCTCGAACAACTTCGCGCATGGGATGCGGGATTGCAGATAGTTGTAGCCTTCCGCATGCTGCCCGAAGCCGTATGGAATATGCCCGAAAACGGCACTTTCAACCTGCACGCCTCGCTGCTGCCGCAATACCGCGGAGCCGCACCCATCAACTGGGCTATAATAAACGGCGAAACGGAAACCGGCGTAACAACCTTTTTCCTTGACCACGAGATAGATACGGGAAAAATAATATTTCAGGAAAAAACTCCGATTTCGGAAACCGACACCGCCGAAACCGTTCACGACCGCTTGATGAGGCTTGGTGCAGATTTGGTTTTGCGAACCGTAGATGCGATTTTTGCAGGCAAAGCGCAGGCCGTTCCGCAATCGGAAGCGGCTGTCGATGCGGCTTCGCTGAAACCGGCTCCGAAAATTTTCAAGGAAACCTGCCAAATAGACTGGAACAAAAGCGCGAAAGCGGTTTACAACTTCATCCGCGGCCTGTCGCCATATCCGGCCGCCGTAACCGAATTGAAAACTGCCGACGGCAACCCCCTGAACCTGAAAATTTTCGAGGCCGAAAAAATACTGAAACCTCACGAATTGCCGACCGGCAGCATAGTTTCCGACGGCAAAAAATTTATGGACGTAGCCGCTACCGATGGCTTCATCCGCCTGAAATCAATTCAACAGGCCGGCAAAAAGCGGATGAATATCGAGGATTTTTTGCGGGGGAACGCATCTAAAATCTCATCTTCAGTATCCTGACGGCATTCAGGATAGCCAACAGCGCCACGCCGACGTCGGCGAAAACGGCTTCCCACATCGTCGCCATACCTGCGGCGCCCAAAATCAGTACGGCCGCTTTTATACTAAACGCCATCGCAATGTTTTGAATTACAATGCGTTTGGTTGCCTTGCCGATTTTTATCGCAGTTGCGATTTTTGAGGGCTGGTCGGTTTGGATGACGACATCGGCGGTTTCAATGGCGGCGTCGCTGCCCATCGCTCCCATCGCAATGCCGAGGTCGCTCAAAGCCAGTACCGGCGCGTCGTTGATGCCGTCGCCTACAAAAGCGATGATGCGCGATTTGACTAATTTCAGTTCTTCCACTTTGCGCACTTTGTCTTCGGGCAACAAATCGCCGAAAGCAAGGTCTATCCCGATTTCCTGTGCCGTTTTTAGGGTTATGGACAACTTGTCGCCGCTCAACATAACTGTCTGATTGATGCCGTTTTGACGCATCTGCTCAACAGCCAGCCGCGCATCGTCTTTTATTTCGTCGGCGATTAATACATAGCCTGCATATTTCCCGTTAATTGCCGCAACTACAATGCTTTCGACAATCCCGTCGATAGCGGCGGGGTATGGAATATTGCGCTTTTGAAGCAGTTTTGCATTTCCGGCTAAAACTTCCTTGCCATTGACCGTTCCGCTCAATCCGTATCCCGGAATTTCCTGTACTTTGCTTGCTCTATATGCTTCATTTTCAGCAAAATACTCGACAATCGCTTTCGCTATCGGGTGTGTAGAACGGGATTCTATAGCGGCAAGGACTTTCATAAATTCCTGTTCATCCATTTCGAAGGCGGCAACTTCCTGAACCCGGAAAATGCCTTTTGTCAGCGTGCCAGTTTTATCCATAACCACAGTGTTTATGCGGGTTATCAAGTCCAAAAAATTTGAACCTTTGAAGAGGATTCCATTTTTGGAAGCCGCGCCGATACCGCCGAAATAGCCAAGAGGAATGGAAACGACAAGTGCGCAGGGGCAGGAAATCACGAGGAAAATCAATGCGCGGTAAAGCCATTCGGAAAAGCGGTAATCGCCGACAAAGAAATACGGAACAACCGTCAAAGCCGCTGCCAAAAAGAAAACTGCCGGCGTATAGACATTTGCAAATTTGCGAATCAGCAACTCGGTTTTTGCTTTTCGGGCGGCGGCGTTCTGCACCATATCGAGGATTCGCGAAAGCGAACTGTCGGCGTATATCCGCGTAACCCGCACTTCCACAACGCAGTTGAGGTTAATCATTCCGGCCAAAACCTGCCCGCCGCGGCGGATGGTTTTCGGACGGCTTTCGCCCGTCAGAGCGGCTGTATCGAAACTGCTTTCGCCATCAATAATTTCGCCGTCCAGAGGCGCTTTTTCGCCTGCCCGTATCCGGATTATTTCGCCGATTACCACGTCTTCGGGCTTCATTTGGCAGATTTTGCCGTTTTTTATTACATTGGCAAAGTTGGGACGGACGTCGAGCAAGGCCTTGATGTTGCCTTTTGCACGGCTGACCGCCGCTTCCTGAAAGTGTTCGCCGATAGCGTAAAACAGCATCACTGCAACGCCTTCGGGGTATTCGCCGATGGCAAAAGCGCCCACAGTCGCCAAAAGCATCAGCGTAAATTCGGTAAAAAATTCCCGATTCCGCACCGCTTCCCGACATTCTTTTATAACCGGCAGACCGACAGGCAGATAGGCGGCTATGTACCACGCAAGCCGTATGTACCCCGAAAAGAAATCAGGTTTGAAGAGGTGGTCGGCAAGCAGGCCGGCAATTAACATTAAACCGCTTATTATCATTAGATTTTTATTTGTCATTTTTTGTCGAATTTTAATGTTCGTGTCCGGCCTCGTCCCCAATCATCGACATTACGTAAAACGCGCCTTTCGTGATGATTTTTGCATTTTGCGGAAGCGTTTCCATCGGTTTGATTTCGACAAATCCAAGTTCCGCCGCGCCGGTAATGACCTCTGTTTTGCTGAAATGCACCTCATCTTCCTTTTCATCGGCTACGACAAAGATAAATTTCTTGCCTTCGGCGTTGGCGACGGCGCTTTCGGGAACGGCTTCAACTGTCTGATTACCAAGGTTTATAAGCGCAGTTACGTACATTCCGGGAATCAAATCGGCGGTTTTGTCAATCTTGACGTGAACGATAACCGAACTGCTGTTCGGCTCAAACGATTTGTTTACGGAATAAACGACGCCGGTTGCGGTTTTGCCGTTCTGATTCGTCAATGCAATTTCAACTTTTTGGCCTGCCGCAACTTTCGACAAGTCCTTTTCAAAGATATGTAAATCGCAGTGTAATTGGGAGTTATCGGTAATATCCATCAAAACGGTTTGCATATCGACATAACTTCCGGTTTTGATTCTGATTTCGCCTACAACGCCGCTAATTGGCGCAATAACAGGAATTTGCGTAACAATTTTCCCGTTTTTCAAGTTTTCGGTGTTGATGTTCAACTGTTCCAACTGCTTTTCGACGCTCAAAAACCGCGCCCTGTCCGCCTGATATTTCGCACTCGCCTGTTCGAGATTTTTGCCTGCGCCGGCATTGTTTTCCGAAAGTCCCTTTTGCCGCTCATATTCGCTTTTGCTTAACATAAAATCCTGATATGCAGACAAATAATTTTCCTGCATTTTCACGATTTCGAGATTTTCGAGCGTTGCCAAAACTTGCCCCCTGCGGACAGAAACACCCTCTAAAACATTGATTTGGCGGATGATACCCGGAACAAGCGAATTAACGTCAGCCTTATTTTGAGGAGCAAGAACCAACTCGCCGTTAGCCCGCAAAACGCTGTTAAGATTTTTCATTTCGACCCGTCCCAACTCAATGCCGACCGTCTCCATCTGCTTGACAGTCAGTTCGATTTCTTCGGAATGATGATGTTCCGATTCCGTCTCGTTTTCGGTTGTTTTGCCGCCGGAGCAAGACGTTAGTCCTGCAAATAAAATGATTGCTACTAAACTTTCCAAGTCTTTAAGACTTGGAAAGTTTTTAAACCTTGGAAAGTTTTTTATTTTGCTATTCTTATTTTTATATTTCATTTTTTTATTTTTTTATAATTTTCAAACATCACATACAGAGCGGGCAAAACCAGCAGCGTCAGCAACGTTGCCGTAATCAGTCCGCCGATAACAACCGATGCGAGCGGTTTTTGCACTTCGCTGCCCGCGCTGGTCG
>JAISUN010000076.1 GCA_031272085.1 Dysgonamonadaceae bacterium
TTATAACTTTGCAGGACACAAACACCTGATAGACGGGTATAATTATTTGTAAATCAATATATTAATAAAATGAGAAAGTCAACTGGAAATCCGCAACGGAAAAGAGTAGCAACAAGGCCTGGCACGCGCAATGAAAGGGTTAAACTTGCTGCTGAAAACGGGAAACTGATTCAGAAACTCTTAAATAAAGATAAATAATTTAAGGCGCAGTTTCCGCAAAAGACGGCGATTAAGCAGAATTAATTTCTGTTTGGTCGCCTTTTTTGCTAACATTTGCACGATTTTTTTTACATTTATCTCTTAAAATATTGTACATTTGCAGAAATTTTAGAAACAGATGGCAAAAAACATTCTTCTGACCGGCGCTAACGGACAGTTAGGCTCCGAAATACGGAAATTATCGGCGGATTATCCGCAATTTTCGTTTTTCCCGACCGACGTGGATACGCTTGATATTTGCAATAAACGGGAAATTGAGAAATTTTTGCAAAGCAAGGCGATAGATTTTATCATAAATTGCGCCGCCTATACCGCTGTGGATAAGGCCGAAAACGACGCCAAACTTTGTTATGCAATCAACCGCGACGCTGTTCGCAATTTAGCCGAAGCAGCCCGCGACAAAGCGAAAATAATCCATGTATCGACCGACTATGTATTTGATGGTCAAGGCAATAGACCGCTAAAAGAGACCGGCGCAGTCAATCCGCAATCGGTTTACGGAGCAAGCAAACTTGCAGGGGAAGAGGCTTTGCAAAGCATTTGCCCCGACTGTGCAATTATTATCCGCACAGCTTGGCTTTATTCTGCGTTCGGCAATAATTTTGTAAAAACTATGCTCCGCCTCGGCCGCGAGCGCGAAAGCCTGAACGTTGTCAGCGACCAGTTCGGAACGCCGACTTATGCCGCCGACCTTGCCTCGGCAATCCTGAAAATTATGGTTTGGACAGAGAAAAATAACGCATTTCCGGCAGGGATTTACCATTATACCGACGAGGGCGTTTGCTCGTGGTACGATTTCACGCTGAAAATCCACGAATTAGCCGGAATCAGCGGCTGCAAGGTCAATCCGGTTCCGACTTCGGGCTATCCCACCGCGGCGAAACGGCCTCAATACAGCGTCTTGGATAAAACAAAAATTAAACAGACTTTTGATTTGGCAATTCCCCGCTGGGAAGAGAGTTTGGAACGGTGCATCGACATTATAGAACAGTGAAAAACAGACTAACTTTCTAAAAATATACCCTTTTTATGGTATCTCACAGAATAATTAAAGACAGTACCTTTGCGCCGTCAAAAAAATTATTTTAGTGAAGATGTCAAGAAAATTTATCAGGCTTACGGCAGCCGCGGCGGTTGCTGTTTCATTATTTACAAGCGTTGCTGACGCTCAAAAAACAGTCAGCGGCAAGGTTTTGGATGCAAAAACGCAGGAAGCGCTTGTCGGCGCATCGGTTGTTTTGTTGGATAATAAAACGGCGGCGATTACAGATTTCGACGGACAGTTTTCGTTCGTGGCGGAAGAAATTCCGGTCAGTTTCAAAATCAATTATCTCGGCTATCAGGCGCAGGAAATTGATGTTTATGACGCAAGCGAGCCGCTGACAGTTTATTTAAATGAAGATGTCAATATTCTGAATGAAGTGGTAGTGGTCGGATACGGAACGCAGAAACGGAAAGAACTTACCGGCGCAGTCGCCTCGCTTTCCCTGAAAACCCTCGAACAGCCCTCGACAACTATCGACGCACTGCTTGGCGGCGCCGTTGCGGGCGTCAATGTTACACACGTGTCGGGACAGCCGGGCGAAGGCTCGCAAATCCGCATCAGAGGCGGAAATTCGGTTTATGCCAACAACGAGCCGCTGTATGTTATCGACGGTTTTATTTATTACAGCGAAAAAGGCTCGACACAAGCAGGCGTCAGCGGAATCGAAAGCAGCCTCAATCCGATAGCTTCCATCAATCCTGCCGATATTGAAAGCATAGAAATTTTGAAAGACGCTTCGGCAAAAGCAATTTACGGGTCGCGAGGAGCAAACGGCGTTATTCTCGTTACAACTAAAAAAGGTTCGCGCGGGAAAAACACCATTCATTATAATTATACGCTCGGAATAGATAAATCGGCAAAAAAACTCGACCTGCTGAACGCCGAACAGTTCAAACTCGTAGACCGGGATTTAATGCACAACAATACCCCCTGGACAGCAGAATTTGAAAATTTCTACAACACACAAAGCGCCGCCATCGGCAAAAATATTGATACCGACTGGCATGACGCCGTTTTGAGAACTGCCGTCAAACAAACGCACGAGATTTCTTTCGGAGGAGGCGACGACAAAACACGCTATCTGCTTTCGGGCAATTATACAAATCAGGAGGGAATAGTCATCAATACAGGCTTTGAACGTTACAGCGGACGAATCAATCTTGACCGGGAAATTTCCAAACGGCTGACAGTCGGCATCTCTGCAAACGCCGACCGCAGCGTACAAAATTCTCTCAACACGCTGACCGCCGAAGATTACGGCGCAGCAAGTTCAAGCCCCTTCAAATCGGGAATTACCAACTCGCTTGTTTATGCGCTCTTTATGCCGCCCGTGCTGCCTGTCAGCCTCGCCAACGGACAATACAACTACTACAATCCATTTGAAGTCAGCGAACTGAATTATTACGGCACGGCGGCAAATCCCGTCGCCGACCTCGAAGATATGACAGGGCAAACCGTCAGCACATCGCTGCTCGGAAATTTTTATGCCAAATATGATATTCCTTACATAAACGGCTTGACGGCAAAATTCAGCGCAGGAACGAATGTCAACTATATTACACAAAACTTTTTCGCGCCGCCCAATACCGTTCTCGGAATAAATACCGATATTCGCGGACGCGCCGCAATAGGAAACCGACGAACCGACGTTTCGCAAACCGAATATTTATTGACCTACACCAAACAACTGAACGACCTCCACTACATCGACCTGCTGGGCGGATACACTTACCAAAAGACAGCCACAGGTTATGAACGGACAAATGTGACGGGAATAGAAAAGTTCGACGATATAGGATTCAGCAACGTAACGTCGCGCGATGTGCGCTCAAAATCGAAAAACGCCTCCCTGCATTCCCTCCTGTCGCGCGTCAATTATACTTTTGCAGGCAAATATAATTTCACTGCCACCTTCCGCGCCGACGAATCTTCGCGCTTTGCCGACCGATACAAATGGGGCTATTTTCCGTCAGCCGGAATTTCGTGGAACGCAAGCGACGAAACATTTTTGCAAGACGCAAAAACCGTTTTATCAACCCTGAAAATACGAGCCACTTTCGGCACAACCGGAAATCAGGAAATCGGATTCGACGACTTCGCCACCGACATCGCACCAGGCAGATACGGCAACGAAACAGCAGCCATCGTGTCAAACGTCGGCAACAGCAACCTGAAATGGGAAACCACAACAGAATACAACCTCGGTCTCGACGCCGGATTACTCAACGACCGCATCAACCTCACAGCCGACATTTATTACAAACTGACATACGATTTGCTGCTGCAAAAATTTGTCCCGATGGAAAACCTCTATCAAGTTTTCAATGTCGGAAATGTCGAAAACAAAGGCTTTGAAATTTCTATCAATACAAACATTATTCAAAGAAAACGCCTCAACTGGTCGGTAAATATCAATTTCGCAAAAAACATCAACACCTTCACAAAAGGATATGAAAACAACGGAAAATATATCGCCATGCCCGACAATACAGTGCAGATACTCAAAGTCGGCGAGCCGGTCGGCGCCTTCTACGGATACATCTACGACGGCGTAAATCCTGCCGACGGCAGCATCGTCAGGCGCGACATCGACGGCGACGGCGAAATCACTTCCGGCGGCGACCGCACCATCATCGGCAGCATCCAGCCCGATTTCACATACGGCTTCTCTTCTTCCCTGACCTGGAAACGCTGCGACCTCTTCGCCTCCCTGCAAGGCTCGCAGGGCAATGAAGTTTACAACGCCCTGCGCCGACATCTGACCGAAGGAAACTACGGACGCAACCGAACCGTCGAAGTGCTTGACGCCTGGACGCCACAAAACACAGGAAGCAACATTCCGGCTTTAAATAAAAACAACGTGTCGCCAAATGAACTTTACAGCCGCTACGTCGAAGACGGCTCCTTCCTGAAACTCCGCAATCTGACGCTCGGATACACCCTTCCACTCAGCATCGACGCACAAAACAGGGCAATGCTGCGCCTCTTCGTTTCGGGACAAAACCTTTTCACGATAACTAAATACAAAGGCTACGACCCCGAAGTTGCAAACGGCATCGACACCGGCATTTACCCGACAGCACGAACATTTCTCTTCGGAGCGGGGATTTCGTTCTGAAAAAATACCATAAATGTAGTATTGAACGGCCACAAAAGCCGCCGTACCTTTGTATCGTCAAAACAAAATTTTTTAACTTTATAAAAATTAAAATTAGAGAAAATGAAAAAGTATTTTTATTCTGCGCTTATCGCGCTTGTTTCTGCCGCCTTTTATTCTTGCGGCGACGACTCCAATTTAACGGAAGCGATTGATACAGTTCCCGTCCCGACCTCTACATCAGAGGCGTCAACCTTGGTCAATGCGGTCTATGGACCGTTGCAGACCTTGAGTTCTTCCTATTCGTTTTTCCTCGAAAACGCAACCGAAACAACCGTTTGCTTTGAAGACAACGACGATGTTGATGGACCGCAAATTTCAGAATTCAAAACGAAAAAAGACAACTGGTATGCCATCAAAATCTTCAACCGCCTCTATTCCAGCATAACGGCTGCAAACACGGCTATCGAAAAAATCGGCGAGGCAAATGCCGACGATATTTACCAAGCCGGTTATCCTGCCTACGGAGTTGCCGAAGTATCGAAAGACCTGCTCATAGCAAGGGCTAAATTCGTGCGCGGTTACGACTATTTTCAACTCGTGCAGTTCTTTGGCGAAGTTCCTGTCTTCACAAGCATTAAACCTTCCGACAGCGAAAAAACAACCCGCGTTTCGATTGACGAAGTATATGCGCAGGTGGTAAAAGATTTGACCGACGCCATTCAATATCTGCCCGAATACGACGGCACGAAGTCCAATCCCACGCAGTTGGCAGCCAAAGCCATCCTTGCCAAAGTTTATCTCACATGGGGAGCAAAACCGCTTTCGCAAAGTGAAGTCGCCGCCATCGCAGCGTCCAAGACCGACCCCGCAAAACCCGCCGTCGACGCCGCAAAATATGCCAAAGCAATCGAATATGCCGATGCCGTCATCACAAGCGGCAAATATGCTTTGCAAGCCGACTTCAACAATATCTGGGGCGTGGCAAACGAAAACAATCAGGAAGTTATCTACTCCATCCTGCATTATGGCGACGCCGTAGATGCGCAGGGCAACCACCAAACCCACTGCGGCTACACTCATCCGGGCGACGAACGTTCCGACCCGCACATCCAGTATGCCGACATCACGCTCGAAGATGCCATTCCCGACGGCGACGCCCGCAAACTTCGCTCTTATGCGAAATATGTTTATTTCAACAGCAGCGCCAATATCGACACCTTGACGTGGCCTCTCTCTGTTGTCCGTCCGGGCAAATGGATACACGGCTATGTTGAAGACGGCAAAATTTACGGCAATGCCAATCAGCCCAACGATATCGACCACATAGATTTTCGTCTTGCAGAAATTTATCTCATAAAAGCCGAAGCGCAGTGGTACACCGGCAGCGGCGACAAAGGACTGGCAGCGATAAACGTTCTTCGCAACAGAGCCGGCGTCGATGCGCTGGCAGCCGTCAGCGAAGAAGCCATCAGGAAAGAATGGGGCTACGAACTCGCTTTCGAGCAGAAACACTGGCTCAATCTTGTCCGCTGGCGCACTTTACTGTCGTCAATCGAACTCGTTAAAGGTTACGAATTTTACAAAGACCAGTATGGCGCATCGCACAAAGAACATTTCAGCGACGTTACATACAACGGCATTCCAGCCGACGTAACCCGCGTAGATTTCTACAACCGCATTTACAAACATCTTCATTCCAAGACGACCAATGCCGACGGACATTTCTACCGTTTCCCCATTCCTCTTGCCGAAGACAGGACGACAGATTTAGGCATCACGCCTCAAAATCCGGGCTACTGATTTTCTTCTGCAAAAATAATCAACAAGAGGTTTCCTGAAAAAATTTGGCGACCTCTTGTTTTATATGCTGGTCTGCGATTGGGCTACGCTTTCCCGATTTTCCCTATTTAAGTCAGGTTGTAATAACTAATTGAAACCCATATAAATAGGAAAAACCAGCCAACTATTAATTGACTGGTTTTTTCGGATGGAGGTACCTAGCAGAATCGAACTGCTGTAAACGGTTTTGCAGACCGGCGCCTAACCACTCGGCCAAGGTACCCTTTTGCGTTTGAGGGTGCAAAGTAAACACTTTTATTCCGAATTTCCAAATAAAACGCGCTTTTTTTCGTCAATTTGCCGAATTTACTTAACTTTGCAGAATAATTTTAAGAAAAAAATGGAATACATCGAAGCCCCGATAAAAGGTCTATGGCTGCTTCGTCCAAAGGTTTTCGGCGACGAGCGCGGCTATTTTATGGAATCGTACAAAAAGGACGAATTTGACCGGATTATCGGTAAAACAGACTTTATTCAGGACAACGAATCGGAATCCTCGTTCGGCGTTCTGCGCGGCCTGCATTATCAGGACGGCGCGACGGCGCAGGCGAAATTGGTCAGGGTAATAAAAGGAAAAGTGCTTGACGTGGCGGTCGATATTCGCCCCAATTCACCGACATTCGGACAGTATTTTGCCGTAGAACTGTCGGACGAAAACAAGCAGCAATTCTTTATCCCCAGAGATTTTGCGCACGGTTTTCTTGTGTTGAGCGAGCGGGCGATTTTTTCGTACAAAGTCGATAACGCTTATTCGCCCTCGACCGAAAGAACGCTCAACTGCCTCGACCCGGAAGTTGCCGTAACGTGGCCGTTAAATCCTTCGCAATGGATTCTGTCAGAGAAAGATAAAAAAGGAAAAACATTAAACGAAATAAGAAATGAAAGAAACGCAAAATAACGAAATGAAAGGCATAATTTTGGCAGGAGGCAGCGCGACCCGCCTCTATCCGCTCTCGAAATCAATCAGCAAGCAGATAATGCCGGTTTACGACAAGCCGATGATTTACTATCCGCTCTCGACCCTGATGCTTGCCGGAATACGCGAAATCCTGATTATTTCCACTCCGCGCGACCTGCCGATGTTCCGCCAACTGCTCGGAACAGGCGAAGATTTGGGTATGCGTTTCGAGTATATCGTTCAGGAAGTCCCAAACGGACTGGCGCAGGCCTTTGTACTGGGCGGAAAATTTATCGGCTCCTCGCCGGCCTGCCTTATCTTGGGCGACAATATTTTTTACGGGCAGGGGTTCAGCCGTATGTTGCGGAATGCCAGGGAAATACGCGAAGGCGCCTGCGTTTTCGGATATTACGTGAAAGACCCGCGGGCTTACGGAGTTGTGGAATTTGACGCGGCCGGAAAAGTCATCAGCATAGAAGAAAAACCCGAAAATCCGAAGTCGAATTATGCCGTTCCCGGACTGTATTTTTACGACAATTCGGTTGTAGAGCGGGCTAAAAGCCTGAAACCATCGGCCCGCGGCGAGTACGAAATTACCGACCTCAACCGCGCTTACCTTGAAGAAGGCCGCCTGCGAGTAGAACTCTTCGGACGCGGCTTTGCGTGGCTCGATACGGGAAATTGCGACAGTCTGCTCGACGCTTCAAATTTTGTGGCTACAATTCAGAAGCGGCAAGGATTTTACGTTTCCTGCATCGAAGAAATTGCGTGGCGCAACGGCTGGATTGACGACCGGCAGTTGCAGAAAGCCGGAACAGCCTTGGACAAAACCGATTACGGAAAGTATCTGTTAAGCCTCGTCCGCGGCTGACAATTCGTTTTTGAACGGATAATCAATCGTATAGTGCAAACCGCGGCTTTCCTTGCGCTCCATTGCCTGTTTTATAACCAAATAGCCCACGCAGATTATGTTCCGCAGTTCGCAAAGGCTTTTCGACACTACCGAGCGGACAAAGAGGCTTTCGGTTTCGCGATAGACGAGTTCCAAACGCTCAAAAGCGCGTTCCAAACGCAGATTCGAGCGGACTATGCCCACATAATTGCTCATTATTGAGCCGACTTCCTTGGCAGTTTGGGTAATCAGCACCATTTCCTCGTTCAGCGAGGTGCCTTTGTCGTCCCATTCGGGGATATTTTCCTGAAAATTATAGGATTTAAGGTGTGCAAGCGAATGTTTTGCAGCGGCGTCGGCATACACTATCGCTTCGATTAATGAATTGGAAGCCAAGCGGTTAGCCCCATGAAGTCCGGTTCGCGAACATTCGCCGGCGGCATAAAGCCGGTTAATTGTCGTCCGCGCGTCAAGGTCAACTACAATTCCTCCGCAAAGGTAGTGTGCAGCCGGCGCAACAGGAATGTAATCCTTTGTAATGTCAATCCCTTCGCTCAAACATTTTTCGTAGATATGCGGATATTCGCGGCGGGTTTCTTCGGCAGGTTTGCTTGTAACGTCGAGATAGACAAATTCGCTGCCGGCGCTTTTCATCTCGCTGTCGATTGCGCGGGCTACTATATCGCGCGGAGCCAGCGAACCGCGGGCGTCGTAACGCTGCATAAATTCCTGTCCTGCGCTGTTGCGAAGCACTGCTCCGTAGCCGCGCATAGCCTCGGTAATCAGGAATGAAGGCCGTTCCATCGGGTTGTAGAGCGCAGTCGGATGAAACTGCACAAATTCCATATCCCGAACCCGTCCCTTGGCGCGGTAAACCATAGCAATTCCGTCGCCGGTAGCGACAACCGGATTGGTGGTTGTCTGGTAGATATTGCCGATTCCGCCGGTGCAAATCATTGTAACTTTCGAGAGGAAGGTATGGATTTCGTTGGTTTTTTCGTCGAGGGCATAAGCGCCGTAACATTCAATATCGGGCGTATCTTTCGTAACCTTCACGCCGAGATGATGTTGCGTAAGAATTTCTATCGCAAAATGATGATGGAAAACCGTTATGCTGGGATGTCGTTTTACTGCCTCAATCAGGCTTTCCTGAATTTCCTGACCGGTATTGTCCTTGTGGTGCAGGATGCGGAATTCGGAATGTCCGCCTTCTTTGTGGAGGTCGAAATCGCCTTTCTTATCCTTGTCGAAATCCACGCCCCAGCCAATCAGTTCCTTGATTTGCTGCGGGGCTTCGCGGACGACTTTTTCCACCACGCGGCGGTCGCAAATCCCGTCGCCTGCAACAAGGGTATCCTGAACGTGCTTTTCAAAATCGTCCCAGGGCAGAGTTACCGATGCTATTCCGCCCTGTGCGAAAAAGGTATTTGCCTCTTCCAGAGTGGTTTTGCAGAGCAGGGCAACCGAGCCTTTGTCGGCCACTTTCAGGGCATAACTCATTCCGGCGATACCCGAACCTATAACTAAAAAATCGAACTTTTTTACCATAATACTCTAATTTAATCTGAATAAGGCTTCAAAGTTACGTGAAATTTATGAGAAAAAAGAATAATTTTCTTACCTTTGCCCAAATTCTTATAATTTAATTTTATGAAATATTTATTTTCAGTAATAACTTTATTGTTAATTTCAGCCGCAAATTCGTTTGCGTGTACAAATCTTTTAGTCGGAAAAGCCGCATCGATAGACGGCTCTACGATGGTTACCTATTCGGCGGATTCTTATTCGCTCTACGGCGAACTTTACCATTGGGCGCCCGCCAAATATCCGGCCGGAACCCTGCTCGACGTCCGCGAATGGGATACAAACAAATATCTCGGCAAAATTGCGCAGGCCGCCGAAACTTACAACGTTATCGGAAATATGAACGAGCATCAACTCTGCATCGGCGAAACCACTTGGGGCGGCCGGCACGAACTGACTGATACTGCGGGGATTATCGACTACGGAAGCCTGATTTACATCGCCCTGCAACGCTCGAAAACCGCCCGCGAAGCCATCAAAATAATGACCGGCCTCGTGGCTGAATACGGCTATTACAGCGAAGGCGAATCGTTTTCGATTGTTGATAAAAATGAAGTCTGGATAATGGATATGATAGGAAAAGGCGCAGGAAACCGCGGCGCAGTCTGGGTTGCAGTGCGTATTCCCGACGATTGCATCGCCGCTCACGCCAATCAGGCGCGTATCCACCAGTTTCCGCTCAACGACCCCGAAAACTGCCTTTATTCAAAGGACGTCATAAGTTTTGCCCGTCAAAAAGGCTATTTCAGCGGGAAAGACAAGGATTTCAGTTTTGCGAAAGCCTATAACCCGCTCGACTGGGGCGGTTTGCGCTATTGCGAAGCCCGCGTTTGGAGTTTTTACAATAAATATACGTCCAACGGCGCAAAATGGCTGCCTTACGTTTTAGGCGAAGACGATACGCCAATGCCGCTCTACGTGAAGCCTGACCGCAAACTCGGCCTCGCCGACCTGATGGCTCAAATGCGCGACCATTACGAAGGCACTCCGCTCGACCCCACGCAGGACGTGGCCGCAGGGCCTTTCCATTCGCCCTACCGCTTCAACCCGCTTGGATGGGAAGTTGACGGCGTAAAATACGGCTTTGAACGCCCGACTTCCACCCAGCAAACCGGATTTACTTTCGTGGCTCAAATGCGGAACTCGCTGCCCGACGAGGTTGGCGGAGTTTTCTGGTTCGGAGTTGACGACGCCCGCTTCACGGTTTATACTCCGATGTATCCGGCAATGACGCGCGTTCCGGAATGTTACCGCGTTGGAAATGGCGATTTCACGCATTTTTCGTGGACTTCGGCTTTCTGGATTCACAACTGGGTGGCAAACCTTGCCTATTCGCGCTATGACCAAATGTTGGTTGATGCTTCGGCTTTGCAAAGCAAACTCGAAAACGGATATTTTGAAAATCAGCCTGCGGTAGAGCGCAAAGCCGTGGAACTGCTGAAAACCGGCCGCCGCGAAGCAATCGCTTACCTGACCGATTACAGCGTGCAGACGGCGCAAACGGCAACCGACGAATGGAAGCGGCTTGGCGAATATCTGCTCGTAAAATATATGGACGGATGCGTAAAAAAAGAAGCCGACGGCGAGTTTTTGAATAACCCCTACGACGGCTCCCTTTATCCTAATCGCCCGAAATTCAGCGACGATTACCTTCGCCGGATAGTAAATGAAAAGGGCGAATGGCTGAAAGAAAAAGAAATAAAAAATTAAATCCTATCTGGCGCGGTCGATGCAGAAACAGCCTGTCAGTTCAACTTCCGGCGAAAGATAGCCGGGTTTGACAGGCTCGGTTTTCATTAGGTCGGTCGATAGATATTTCTTGTTGCAATCGGGGAAGACAGTGGCAATTACCGCGTCTTTCCCGTATTTTTGCTGCAATTTTATTGCGCCAAGCAAGTTTGCTCCCGACGATATGCCGACAGCCAAACCCAGAGTTGAGGCAAGATTTTGAGCCATAATTATCGAATCGCCGTCGGAAACGTCAACTACTTCGTCGAGCGGCTCGGCGTGCAGAATTTCGGGGATAAACTCGTCGGAAATGCCCTGAATACGGTGGCTTCCGACCTTGTAGCCGGTAGAAATCGTTGGGCTTTCGGCCGGTTCCAGCGGGTGGATTTTCACGTCGCCGAAGGCTGCCCGCAATGCTTTCCCGACGCCTACTACCGTGCCTCCTGTGCCTACTCCGGCGACAAAAGCATCGACTTTAAGGTCTTGACGCTTCAACTGTTCCACTATTTCGAGGCCTGTGGTTTCCTCGTGAGCCTTGATGTTGTTGCAGTTCGAGAACTGGCAGGGCAAGAAAATATTGGGGTCTTTTGCAGCCATTTCTTCCGACAGGCGGATGCTGCCCAAAAAGCCGCCCTGTTCTTTTGAAATCGGGATAATTTCCGCTCCGTAGCACTTGATTACAAGTTTCCGTTCCATACTCATCCAGTCGGGCATAATGATGCAAACGCGGTGGCCGAGCAGCCGTCCAAGCGCCGAAAAAGCGATTCCGGTGTTGCCGCTGGTGGCCTCTACAATGGTGTCGCCCGGCTTTATTGCGCCGGTTTTGTAGGCCTCTTTCAGGATGTAGAGCGCCATCCGGTCTTTGATGCTGCCGGTCAGGTTGTAGTGTTCGCATTTTACATAAATGGTACCTTCCGTACCGTGGTAAGAGTAGTTGATTCCGACCATCGGAGTATTGCCGATGAGTAAATCAAGTTCTTGAAGTTTTGCTTTCATTCTATTGACAATTTATTATTTAATTTAATGTTGTTCCCTTATTATCAAGCGTATTTGCTTTCATAATATCAGAATTTCGGTGCAAAGGTATAAAATTTTTCCGAAAATCTTTTCTGTCTAACAAAATTTTAATGAAAAGCAAAACCTTACCTTAAATAATCTTTCAGCGCGAGGCGTAAGGCTTTGAGCGACTTGGTGATATGATATTCTACGGATTTTTCGGAAAGCGAAATTTTTTGGGCTATTTCGCGGACGGAAAGGTTACGGTAACGGCTCAACTCGAAAATCAGGCGGGTCTGCTGCGGCATTGTTTTCAGGGTTTTATCAACGATTTCGCCTATTTCGGCCGAAAAAATTTCCTTTGGGTCGCAGGCTTCCAGGGTTTTTATCCTTATGCCAAGTTCGCGTTCCGACAACGAAGCGTACATCTCGGCATAGTTGTCTCTGACGTTCAAATGTTTCAAATAATTGAGGGAATTATTGCGCAAAATCGAGAGCAGCAGGGCTTTCGGCGAATCGACGGTCTCTACGCGGAGCGTTTGCCACAGCGAAATCAGCGAGTCGGAAACAATGTCTTCGGCGGCCATCCGGTCGTGAACATACGATTTAACAAACGCTACCGAGGGTTTGTAAAATTGCCGGTATATTTCCCCAAATTTGGCTGAATCCATTTTCCTGAACAGTTTGGTAAATTTTTTCCAAAAGTAATATTTTTTTTGTTTTTTTCACTAAAAAGTTCAAAAATAAACAAAATTTAACTTATTACCTGCCTCTAACAATCCGTTGCAGTTCCGACAGCGGAAGGCTAACCTGTATTCCGAATCCATTGTAATTCAGTTTGTCGAAGGATGCAAACAGGCCGGCTCCAAAGTCGATAAACGCCGGAAGTTCAATGGAATAGCCTATTTCGGAATAAAACGGCTTTTCGGCGGTATGCAGAAATTTATAGTGCAGGTTTTCATTAAAAATCTTGCCCTGAAAAGGCGGAAGCCGCTTCAACAGCAAATAGTCAGTCCGGTAATTCAGGAAAGCCTGAATCCAGTAATCCTTCGCAGCATATTGATAAAACGGCAGCAGGGCGTAGGAATTTTCCTGCTGTTTAAACGAAATCCAAGTGTTGCCCCCCGTCGCAAAATGCTGGTAATCAATGTAATTGAACGGATTTTTGTTGAAAAATTTTCCGGCTATCAAGGTATAACTGAACGAACTGAATATTCCGGTTTTAAAGTCCTGATTTACGCCGAGTTGCGCCTTTGTAAAACGGGAATCGCCAAGATTCAGTCCCTGCGAAAAACTGAAACTAATTATCGGAAACCGCGATTTTACATACGTTTTCCTGCCGTCTTCAATCATATAATAGACTTCCGGAATATAACGAACACCAAATCCGAAGTACGCCAAATCGGCGTATTCAGGATTGAGCAAACCCGCGTAATCAGGGCGATTGGGCGACCATCTGTCCTTCGCTCCGAACAGGTTCCAAGTTGTGTGGTTTTCGAGTTCCGACCGCCTTGCCGCTTTCAGGCCAAGCCTGATTTGCAGGCCGTTTGCGACCTCAATCGAAGCGGAAATGTCAGCAAATTTGTTACGGTAAAACCGCGCCGGATTCCGCCCGCTAAACAGCGAAAAATCCGCATTAATAAAGCGGTCAACGCCTTTCGTGCCGCTGTAATCTTCCGAAGTATTGCCGCCCGAAATTTCCAAAAATCCAAAATGCAAAGGCGCAAAATCGAGGGTAAGTTTTCCTTTGTAAATCAATTCTTTACGCGCACTTGCCCAGTAAATCGAAGGGCTGAAAACAAATCCTGTATTGCGTTTTCGCCGGAAATCAACTTCAAAAGATTGTCCAAGCCAAACGCCATCGACAAAATTATATTCGCTGAAAATATCAATTAATCCCGAATATTTGACCCGCACCGCAGCCGAATCGCGCCCGAAAACCCCGCCCATAATGAGGCTTCCGAATGAAAATTTCGGATTTTTTTCGGCATTTTCGAGCGAATCCATCTGTACTTTTACAGAATCGCGGCGGGCGTAACTTTGCAACTCTTCCTCGCTCAACGCAACCGTCCTGACCCCTGCCCAGTACAGCGAATCGCGCTTGTCGGCGAGGGAATCGGCAGTGATATTTTGATTGCGTTTTATTTCCAAACTTTTTTTATCAGGCTGTTCCGGTTTTATTTTTCCTTTGCTGTAAGCGATTGCGGTCAGCGAATCGTTGAACTGAATATCGGAGTATTGAAACGACATCATAAAATCTATGTATGCCTTGTTGCCGAGAATGCCTATATCGGCGTGGCTTTCGCCGTTGGTTATCATATAAATGCCGTCGGCAACCTGATTGTAATTGTAGGTTATCTGCTGTTCGATGCCCATCGCAAAACGCACAATTTCGGCGCGGCGAATATCCCAGGTATCTTCCGCAATGTAAATCACGCCACTGATTAATTTCGGGTCTTTCAATTTTGGAATAATGGTTATCTTGCTTATTATTTGGCCGTTATCCTCGTCGTAACCTTCGTATCGGAAACGGTAATAATCAAAAGATTTGGGGTTCAACGGCATCACAATTTGCCCCCACATCGGACGGTAAAGCGAAATCATAGTGGGGATAAGTGCGCTTTTCGGGTCGCTGATAGACGGATAAGTCGATGAAAATGCCTTGACCTCTTTTTCGTATTTGTCAGGCGCCTCGAAATTGACTTCCGAAACCGATTCTATCAGAAAAAGTTTGTCCTCGATGACCGAAACTTCCGCTTTGTTTACCGATTTCAAAATTTTAGCCACGTTTGTTATTTTAGCCGAGCCTTTACAATAAGATTCATAAGTCATTTTTTGCACAATCGACTGATAATAAGGCGCTTTTTCGATTGCCTTCCGCATTATCCGGTATGCGGGGTCTTCTTTTCCCGGATAAACCGTAACTTCCTTTAATTTAACCGCTTTCTCACGAAGGACGACCGCAATTTCGGTCGTTTCAGTGTTCGGCTCTATCGTAACAGTCTTTGTTTGAGGCTCGTACCCCAAACATTGAAATTCGACGGTATATTTTCCCTGCGTAATATTTACCTGAAATTCGCCTTCTGCACTGCAAAAGAAACCCTGCTTCAATTCGCGGATATAAACCGAGGCCGGAACCGGCTCGCCGTCGGCCGAAACAACCTTGCCTTTCAGCATTTGGGCTGATATGAAACACGGAAAGGCAAGTATGAGCAGAAGGGTCAGGCGTATTTTCATTGGCAGGTGCGTTTAACTGTCAGTAGCCCAGCAGTTTATTGTATTCGTCAGAATTGTTTATTATTGCAAGCGCCTTTTTCAAAGGCTCGTTGAAATAAATGTTGCTGAAACGGTAATATTCCTGTTCGTCAGTTAAATCCCTGATTATTAGCGACTTGATTTGCAGGCCTACAAAAGTTTTTATTCCCTCCCAGTCTTTTTGCTGCTCTTCGGTCAGCGCAACCGGCTTTCCGCCATCCGATTTTTCGTTGCGGTACATATCCAGAAAATCGTCGAACATCTTGTCGGTAATCGTAAAGTTCTTGTTAAGAGCCTCAAAATCAGGGTATTTACGCTTATATTCGCTGCGGTTGTTATCGACTAAACGGTTGGAATATTTGTAAATCAGATTGGCAATTTCGGGATAAAATGTCGATTTGTTGGCCGCGCCAATCATACCGGTAGTGTCGATTGAAACAAAATAATCGGGCATAATTCCGCCACCGCCGTAAACAGTTCGTTTATTTACTAACGTGTTGAATTTCAGCGAATCAGGAAAATGAATGCTGTCGGCAGAAATCATTTCGCCGCGGTTGTAGCGGTCAATCAAATCGCGGTGGTAACTTTCGCTGTCGCCCTTTACATAAGGCTTTTGAATGGAGCGGCCGACCGGAGTGTAATAATGAGCCGTCGTCAGGCGAATCATCGAGCCGTCGGGCAGTTCTACCGGCCTCTGAACCAAGCCTTTGCCGAAAGTGCGGCGGCCTACAATCAGTCCTCTGTCCCAATCCTGGATTGCGCCGGAAACAATTTCGCTGGCCGAAGCCGAAGCCTCGTTCACAAGGACAATCAGTTTGCAGTCGGACAGAGAGCCGGAATGTCGCGCAATGGCATTTTCGCGTTTCTGGTGTACGCCTTCGGTATAAACAATCAGTTCGCCGCTTTTCAGGAACTCGTTTGCCACGTCGATAGCGGCTTTCAGATAGCCTCCGCCGTTATTTTGAAGGTCGATGATAAGGTTCGTCATTCCCTGCTGTTGCAGCGGTTTCAGGGCTTCCATCATCTCGTCGTAAGTTGTGGCCGAGAACTGTTTCAGTTTGATGTAGGCCGTCCGGCTGTCGAGCATATAGGCCGCATCGAGGCTGGTAACGGGGATTCGGTCTCTTGTTATCTCGAAATTGATAGGTTTTGAAACGTTTCGGCGCAGGATTTCCACGTTCACTTTGGTGCCTTTCGGGCCTTTGAGCATCGAAACAACCTTGTTTTGGTCCATTTTTACGCCTGCAATCAGCGTTCCATCGACTTTTATTATCTTGTCGCCCGCCAAAATCCCGACTTTTTCCGATGGTCCGCCGGAAATAACCTGAATAATGTAAAGCGTGTCGGTCAGCATATTGAACTGAACTCCGATGCCGTCGAAATTGCCTTGAAGCGGCTCGTCGGCGGCCTTGACTTCATCTGCCGAGAGGTAACTCGAATGTGGGTCAAGCCGTCCGAGCATATCAATAATCATATTTTCCGACAGTTGCGAGGAGTTTATCGTGTCCACATACAGGTTTTTGACTGCGTTCATTGCGGTATATACTTTCTGGATTGCGGCCACCATATCGTTGTCGGGCATTCCCGAAATACGGGTGCGGCTGCCTTGCCCGTAGGAGCAGGAACTCATTGTCAAGGCGAGAATCGCGGCATAAATTAGATTTTTCATTTAAATATTTTTAATAGTTTATGTATTCGTTAATGTTCATTTTTTCAGGGACAAGGCCTGTTACCGGACGTTTCCACTCAAAAAGTTCCCTCACGGCCGACGAACTGATGTGGGCGTATTCGGGTTCGGTAAAGAGGAAAACGGTTTCGATGCCTGAAATTTTGCGGTTCAGTTCGGCTATCGAGCGTTCGTATTCGAAGTCGGTAAACGAGCGCAAACCCCGCAGAATGAAGTCTGCATCGCGTTTTGAAGCAAAATCGACCGTAAGGCCGGAGTAACATTCCACCTTCACGCGCGGCTCGTCGGCAAAAAGCCGGGAAATCATTTCCATACGCTGCTCGGCCGAGAAAAGCGTTTTTTTATCGAGATTGACGCCGATAGCGACAATTATTTTGTCGGCAAAATTCAAACCCCGCTCCACAACCGACAGATGTCCAAGCGTAAAGGGGTCGAAAGTACCGGGGAAAATTGCAGTTTTTCCCGATTTGCAGCCATTTGTTTTTTCCATTATTATCCTTTAAAAAATACGGTTGCAAAGGTAAGGTTTTTTCTTGGAAAACAAAAAAATGGCAAATCTTCCTTATCGGATAAATACAGTTGAGATTTTGAAAAATCAACATTTTACCGTACCTTTGCCTTGCAAAATTGTTTGGTAAAAATAGCAAAATGCTTATCAAAATTCTTAAATATACGCTGTTGCCGCTCTTGCTCCTGTCGTCTTGCAGCACGATAAAATTCATTCCCGAAGGGCAATATCTTCTCGATAATGTTGTCCTGACCACCGATTCCAGCCTTATTTCCAAAGAAAACCTTATGGAATTTGTTCAGCAGCAGCCCAATAGCCCCAAATTAGGCCTGCTTGTTTACAATCTTGTGGACAGCGATTCGGTATGGTGGAAAAAGGCCGTCCGAAAACTTGGCGAACCTCCGATTATCTTCAATCAAAGGCTTCTTAATCAGTCGCTTGTGGAACTGTCGATAGAAATGAAAAACCGCGGATTCCTAAATTCGTCCGTGAGCGCAAAAGTGGACAGCGCCGGCCGGAAAGCAGCCGTAAATTACCTGATTCACGAAGGAACTCCTTATAAAATAAGGAATTACAAAATAGACTTCCCAACGGAAGAAATGAACAATATAGCCCTCGGCCTCAGAACCGAACGGCAAAGGAACGACACAACTTCTGCAAATCCCGCTCCTCGACAGCGAAACAGAACCGGCGGCCAAGCCGCTTTCAACCGCGGAACTCTGCTGAAAGAGGGGACAATTTTCGATATGTCCCTGCTCGAACAGGAAATGACTCGCATCAGCGCCCGCCTGCGAAACAGCGGCTATTACCGCATCACAGCCGATAACCTGCATTATTTGGCCGATACCGCCCTGTCTGCAAACCAGACCGACCTGACCTTGCACCTGAACGAGGGCGAAGGCCTGACCGATGTTTACCGGGTAGGCAAAGTCCGGGTTTTCAGCGGAATGAATCCGACGGAGCGGGAGCAGTTCCGAAGCCGCGATTCGGTAGAAATTAACGGAATCACAGCCTATTACGACCAACTGAATTTTCTGCGCCCGGGCGTGATTGCCGACCGGGTTCTGATTCGTCCGGGACGGCCTTACCGCCAACGCTCCGAAGAAACGACGTTGAGCCTCTTCCGCGCCCTAAATTGCGTCAGCCGCGCCGAAATAAACTGGATAGAAGGCGCTTACGAAGATTCGACCCTGCTCGATTGTGACATTTACCTTTCGCCTGCCGACAATCACTCGCTGCAAACGGGATTGAGCGGAACCAACAAAGCCGGCGACCTCGGACTTGCGCTCGACCTCGACTACGGCAATCAAAATCTGTTCAACGGCTCGGAACTGTTCAACATCCGCCTGAAAGCCGCTTACGAATTTGTCGGCAGCAACGACGCTTCAAACCGCAATTTCTACGAGTTCGGCCTCACTCCGGCGCTTACGTTTTCCGAAATTCAGTTGCCCTTCGTCAGTTCGTGGTTCAAAAACAGATTTACTTCGGAAACCCGATACAGCCTTGGTTTCGACATACAAAAACGACCGCAGTACGTCCGAAATTTTTTCAATGCAAAATGGCAATTTCAATGGACAAGCCGGAATAATCTGCTCTCGCAAACTTTCAGCCTGCTCGACGTGAACTATGCCTCGATGCCCTGGATGTCCGACGAATTTAAACGTTTCCTCAATACCCGTGTAGGGACGGTAACGCGGTACAGTTACGAAGACGTTTTCACTGTCGGCTCCGATTACAGCCTGATTTACACCAATACCAACACCGGACGGCCACGCCAAAGGCTTTATACTCTGCGTTTTGGATTAGAGTCGTCGGGAAATGCCCTGAACCGAATACTTTCGCTGTTCGAGAAAAAAACTGAGGATGCGAAAAGCCGGATTTACGACGTTTTCGGCAGCCCTTACGCCCAGTATGTGAAAGGCGACATCGACCTCTCGCAAACTATGCCGTTGAGCGCAAACAGTTCGCTGGCTCTGCACGCTTCGGCCGGAATTGCGTTTCCGTACAACAATTCGCAGATAATGCCTTTCGAGAAGCGGTATTACGCAGGCGGGCCGAACAGCGTCCGCGGCTGGCATACGCGCTATCTGGGGCCGGGAACAATGACTGTCGAAGCCGACGACGATATGGCAAGTCACGTGGGCGATATTAGCCTCAATCTCAATGCCGAATACCGCTACAAGGCGCTTTCGTGGCTCGAACCGGCATTTTTCGTCGATTGCGGAAATATCTGGACGATAAAAAATTACATCGACCAGCCCGGAGGCGCATTCCGATGGAATCAGTTTTACCGCGAATTGGCCGTAGGAACCGGCCTCGGCCTGCGTTTCGACCTGTCTTTCCTCATTATCCGCTTCGATATTGGAACCCGCGTTTACGACCCTTCAAAAGAAGAAGGCCAACGTTACGTTTTCCTGAAAAACCGCTTTTGGAGCAACTCTGCGCTGTATTTTGCAATCGGTTATCCGTTTTAACAGCCTCATTTTCCGATTCTTTTTTGTTTTCTTATTCAAAAAAAAATATTACTTTTGCAGTATTATAATAAGAAAATGAAAAAGACTAAATTTATTATTTGGGCGCTCGCGCTCGTAATTGCCTCAACATCCTGTACTACAAAGCATTATGCGGTAAAGAGCGTCGAAGGCTCCCGCATTTTGATGGACAGCGTTTGGGACGCAAAACCGGCCAAAGAAATGGCGGCTATCGTCAATCTGTACAAAACCAAAATGGACGCGCAGATGAACGAAGTCATCGGAACAGCCGCGCAGCCGATGACAAAAGGCTATCCGCAAAGTTTGCTTACCAATTTCGTGGCCGACGCCATTCGTCAATATGCCGCCAATCTGTGGGGCGAAGCCGATTTTGCAGTTATGAACTACGGCGGAATCCGCACCAATATGAAGGGGGGAGCAATCACGGTCGGCGATATTTTTGAAATCCTGCCGTTTGAAAACACGCTCGTCATGCTCGAATTGCCGGGCAAAGCCGTAGGCGAACTCTTTGATTTCTACGCCTTTCACGGCGGCCAGGGCCTGTCGGACAATGTTGAGTTGGTCGTCAAAGACCGCAAACGGGTTTCACTGAAAATCGGCGGGCAACCGCTCGACGAAAACCGCACCTACCGCGTTGCAACGATAGATTATCTTGCCGAAGGCAACGACGGAATGACTGCCCTCACAGAGGCTGTCGGAAAAACAGAATCCGGAATCCTGCTCCGCGAGGCCGTTATAGATTACATCAAACAATTAACTGCTAAAAATCAATTAATCAATGCAAAACTCGATGACAGAATTAAAATTGAAAAATAGGCTCATAATACTGCTGCTCGCATTTCCGCTCTTGCTTGCGGCACAGGACAAGTCGCTGATTATCCTGCATTTAAATGACACTCACAGCCGGATAGAGCCTTACGACGCCGCAAGTCCGACAAATGCCAACAAAGGCGGAGTTATCCGTCAAGACGCTTATATCCGGGAAGTTCGCAACGAAAATCCCGAAAATATCCTCATTTTCCATTGTGGCGATTTTGTGCAGGGAACCCCGTATTTCAACCTGTTTAAGGGCGAAACCGAAATGGCCGTAGCAAACGAACTGAAAACCGACGCCGCCTGTCTGGGAAATCACGAGTTCGACAACGGCATAGCCGAACTCGCAAAAATGGTTCGCAAGGCTAATTTCCCGTTTATCGCTTCAAATCTCGATTTTACCGGAACTCCGATGGAAGGACTTACGAAAGAATACCTTATCATCAAGCGCAATGGGCTTAAAATAGGAGTTTTAGGCCTCACGGTCAGTCCCGAAGGGCTGGTTTCAAAGCACAATTCCGAAGGGATGAAATATCTCGACCCGGTAGAATCGGCCAATCGCGTAGCCAAGTTTCTGAAAGAAAAGAAGAAATGCGATTTGGTAATTTGCCTATCACATCTGGGCTATTTCCCTGCGGAAGACAGGATTGGCGACATCACGGTTGCCAAGCAGAGCCGCAATATCGACATAATTTTGGGAGGCCACACCCACACCTTCCTCGTTCAGCCCGACCGCAGGCAAAATCTTGACGGTAAGGAAGTTGTGATAAATCAAGCAGGCGCCAACGGCATCTATGTCGGCAGTCTGGATGTGGAAATGGAACGGGTGAAATGATAAAATGCTCAATCATCGGTTGTTGTGCGTTTCTGGTTTTCTCCCTCCAAGCCCAAACGAGGCCGAACCTCTACCGCGCCGTTGACCGCCAAAAAATGGACCGTTGGGTAGATTCGGTTTTCAGCCGGATGAGTTTGGACGAAAAAATCGGGCAACTCTTTATGCCGACCGTCGCTCCCGACGCTTCGGCCAAGAACTTGGCTATAAGGTATATACGCGAAATGAAAATCGGCGGACTGCTCTTTTCGGGCGGAAACCTCCGCAACCAGTGCGAAAACCTGAATTACTATCAATCGGCTTCCCGAATCCCGCTTTTCGTGTCCTGCGACGGCGAATGGGGGCTGGCGATGCGCCTTACGAACACTCCGCGATTCCCAAAAAATATGATGCTCGGCGCGATTGAGGACAACGACCTGATTTTCCGCTACGGACAGGAAATGGGGCGCGAGTGCCGCGAAGCCGGAATCCACATCAATTTTGCGCCCGTTTTAGACATAAACGTCAATCCGGCAAATCCGGTCATCGGAACCCGCTCTTTCGGCGAGAAACGCGAATTGGTGTCGGAAAAGGCCATCGCTTATGCCGAAGGCCTTGAAAGTCAAAATGTTATAGCCGTAGGAAAACATTTTCCCGGACATGGCGATACTTCCGACGATTCGCACAAAACTTTGCCGCAAATAAACTATTCAAAAAAACGGCTCGAAGATGTGGAACTGTACCCCTTTGTACACTTCATCAACAAAGGATTTGCCGGCATTATGACCGGCCATTTGTCCGTTCCGGCATTCGAGCGTACACAAGGCAAGCCCTCTTCGCTTTCTTCGACCATAGTCAGCGACTTGCTGAAAAAACGCCTTGGCTTTCAAGGCCTTGCATTTACCGACGCTCTTGCGATGAAAGGCGCAACTTCGCTCAAAGGCAGCGTTTGCGTGCGTGCTTTGCTGGCCGGAAACGACGTTCTGCTGAATCCCAACCGGCCGTTTGAGGAGTTTAAACTCGTGAAAAAAGCAGTGAGCGACGGTTTTATCCCGCTTTCGCTGATTGAGGAAAAATGTATAAAACTGCTTCAATATAAGTACATTGCGGGGCTGAATAATTATTCGCCGATAAAAATTGAAGACCTCGAAAGCCGCATCAATACCGAATATGCCCTGAATTTAACGGACGAATTGAACCGCGAGGCCGTAACAGTACTCAAAAACCGCGACAACTCGCTGCCTATAAAAGATATAGACAAAAAGTGCATCGCCGTTCTTTCACTCGGCTCGGATACGATTGCCGAATTTCAGAAACGGGCGGCTAAATACGGCAATTCCGACCTCTTCACAATCCCGCTCCAATACGACGAGCAAACGATAAATTACGTTTCCGACCGCCTTCGCTGGTACGACGAAATAATTTGCGTATTTCATACCGAAAAGCCACTGTTCATCGACTATGCAGCCTTGTTTGGCGACAAACGCCTGCATCTTTGCTTTTGTACCTCGCCTTATATTGTTTCCGATTATAAAAATATGATAAACAAGGCTTTATCGGTAACTTTGGCCTACGAAAACACTAACGGCGCACAAGATGCGGCGGCCGAAATCATAATGGGAGGAATCCCTGCGAAAGGGAAACTTCCGGTTAGCATTTCAAATATTTTTCATTTCGGCGATGGAATTTCGACAAAACCGATAAGATTATCCTTTTATTGACAAAATTTTTAAATACTTATAACACAGTTAGTTAATCCCTATTTTTCGAGATATTTTCTTTCTTATTTTCGTAAAAGAATAAAAAAAAATTTCATTTTTAACAATTTTTTGAGCCGTTTGGCACAGTTTTTGCACAATATTTAGTGCAGACATGAGATTTATCCTCCTTGATAAATTATCGGGTGGTCAAATTTTTAAAGTTATCTCTTTTTTGTTGCTGCTCGCGAGAGTAGTACCGGAATTTAAACATGTTACAGAGTGTGTGAATGAACTTATCGGTAACGTATTGAGGAGGAGTCGTCTGCATTTTTTAGTTTAACAGTTTTTATATGCCTTAACTAATTTTCTTGTTCAGTATTACATATAGTGCAAGTCCTGCTACGACCAACACTAACCCGGTCAGCAGGCTTGCGTTGTTTTGCAGCCTTAACAACCACGGAACGATGAGGACAAGTTCGCCCGCCAAGAGTATAAAAACGCCCAAAAATTTGAGGAATGTTCGCATAAAATTGTATAATATTTGTGCAAATATACGTTTTTTTGAGAATTTTCTTACATTTGCAACTAAAATAGGCTCCTATGAAACGCATAATTCTGATTTTGTACCAACTTTTTGTGTGGTTGCCGCTGTTTCTCGCCGCTACAATTTTGGCGGCGACGGCTGTGATTGTCGGCTGTATGTGCGGAGGGGAAAAATTTTTCGGTCATTACCCCGGTGCGTGGTGGGCGCGGTTTACCTGCATCATCACGCTTTGCCCGACGAGCGTCAAGGGATGGGAAAAACTTGACCGAAACCGCTCTTATATTTTCGTTTCAAATCATCAGGGGGCTTTCGACATTTTTTTCATTTACGGATATATCGGGCAACGGATAAAGTGGGTAATGAAGCAGAGTTTGCGCAATATTCCATTAGTAGGCAAGGCCTGCGAAACGGCCGGATTTATTTTTGTCGATAATTCTTCGCCACAGGCTGCCGCAAAAACGGTGGCAATAGCCGAAAGCCGGCTCACAGGCGGGGCTTCGATAGTTATTTTCCCCGAAGGTTCGCGAAGTCAAACCGGAAAACTCGGGAAGTTCAAGAAAGGCGCATTTCAGATGGCGCTCGACCTGAAACTGCCCATCGTTCCGGTAACGATAAACGGCTCTTACGAAGTGATGAAAAAGGGTTCGTTCCTGATAAATCCCCACCGTATGGAAATGGTTATCCACGACCCGATTTCAACCGAAAACATTGAAGCAACCGACCTCCGCCAGATGGCCGCAGCCCTGAAATTCCTGTCCGAAGAAACTAAAAACGCCATAGAATCCGGACTTTGGGAGCGGTATAAAAAATAAACCTAACAGGTTTATTTTTTTCTCACAGCAACCCCTTCCCGCGATACCACTGCAAAGCCTCTTCAACGCCGCGTTTCAGGTCGTAATCGGGCGTAAATCCGAGGTCGTTCCAGAGGGGCAAAACGTCGCAAGTCCAGTTTCGACGCTTCATTATCAGGTATTTATCGTTGTTTAGCGTGGAGGGCTTTTTGGTAATTTTAGAGACAAGTTCCGCTCCCGCCGAAATTGCTTTCAGTACCGGCAAAGGAATCCGCACCCGCAGCACAAAACGCTTATCCATAGCGTGTTTCACAATCTCGGAATACTCCTTGTCGGAATATTCGTCGCCGTCGGACACGAACCAAGTTTTATTCGTCCATTTGCTGTTCAAGGCTAAAAAAGCGGCTTTTGCCAAATCTTTGACATAAATAAATGTAAGCCGTTGAGTTTCAAGCCCTGCGGCCACGTCAATCCCGGCTTTTATGCTTTTCATCATCAGCAGATAATCCATATCGCGGGGGCCGTAAACTCCTGTGGGACGCAATATTACATACGGAAATCCGCTTTGCGCTTTCAGGAAAATTTCGGCTTTCAGTTTGCTTTTTGCGTAGATTGTTTCAGGGACGGGATAAACGCTTAAACTGCTCATTAACAGGAACTTTTCGGGAATCATTGCGGCTTCTGCCAGGGCTTCAATCAGACATTTTGTGTAGCCGAAGTTTATTTTCTCGAAATCGGCATAGTCAAGGCATTTTGTAACTCCCAGATTATGAATTACATAATCCCATTTTCCGTTTTCCTGTTTGTGAGATTTCAGTTGTGCAGTCAGTTTTTCTTTGTCGGAATAATTGAGGTCGATGAAGCGTATCCGGGCGTCGGAAAGATACTCGCGGCTGCTTGTAGAGCGGATTCCTGCCCAAACTTCCATTCCCTCGTCGAGGGCTTTTTCAACCAAAAAACTGCCAATAAATCCGCTGGCTCCGGTAATCAGAATCTTTTTCATCTTTTCGTTTTAAAAAAATCTTTCATCAACTGCGCCGCTTCATCCGCCAGAACTCCCTTTGTTACAGTTGTTTTCGGGTGAAGCAGGCTGCCGCTGATTCTCGAAAAACCGCGTTTTTCATCGTCAGTGGCGTAAACCAAGCGCGAAATCTGAGCCCAGGCCAAAGCCCCGGCGCACATCGGGCATGGCTCGACGGTAACGTACAAAGTGCAGTCGGTCAGATACTTACCGCCCAAAACTCCGGCTGCGGCAGTAATAGCCTGCATTTCGGCGTGGGCGGTAACGTCGGTCAGCATTTCGGTCAGGTTGTGGGCGCGGGCAATGATTCGCCCGTTGCAGACCACAACTGCTCCAATCGGCACTTCGCCCTCGTCGCAGGCTGTTTGAGCCTCTGCCAGAGCCTGTTTCATAAAAAATACGTCGTCAAGGATTTCCGGCATATTCGTCAGTCTTTTACGATGCGGATTATTCGCACGTCCGCTCTTGGCCGGTCGTACATATCGGTTGGGACGGCGGCGATTTTGTCCACCACATCCAAACCTTCGGTAACTTCGCCGAAAACGGTGTAGTTGCCGTCCAAATGCGGCGCTCCGCCAAGCATTTTATACATTCCGCGCTGGAAATCGGGAAATGTGTGTCCGAAGCGGTCTTCTATCTGGAACAGTTCCTCGTCGGTAAACTTATGTCCCTGAACGATATAGAATTGCGTCGAAGAAGAGGCCTTTTCGGGATTCACGTCGTCGCCCATCCGCGCGGCGGCCAATGCGCCCTTTTTGTGAAAATATTCGGGAACAAATTCGGCAGGCACCATATAATCGTATTTCGACGTATCGGCCGGATTTTTTCCGGTGGCTACGTCGCCGCCCTGAATCATAAATCCCTGAATAATGCGGTGAAAAGCGAGGCTGTCGTAAACGCCTTCCTCAACAAGTTTTTCGAAATTAGCCCGGTGTAATGGCGTTTTTTCGTAAAGTTTAACCTTTATGGTTCCCAGATTTGTTTCAATCCGGTAAACAGGCTCTTTTGTCTGGCAAGATATTGACATAAAGCAAATTAATGATAAAATAAGTGAATGAATTTTCATAACTTTTCGTCTTTCAGGCTACAAAAATACGTTATATTTTTGAGAAAAAAAATTTTTTGTTTACCTTTGTAACTTGTATCGAACAAAGTTTCACTTAAAATAAACATTTCCTTTATGATTACCAGAAGAACATTCTTAAAAACCGGCGGCCTTGCCGCAACGGGTCTTGCGCTTGGCGGAGTTGGCATTGCAAACTCGCTGTCGTCGCAACGACAAAGCCAACAGCCTGTATATCAGGGGCGTAAAATCAAACTTGCCTGCATCGGAATCGGCAATCGCGGCGAACAGATTATGGAAGATTTCGAGCGCACCGGACTTGCCGACATTGTAGCGCTCTGCGACGTCGATATGGGCAACAAGCAAACGCTGAAAATGATGAGCCGCTATCCTAATGCCCGACAGTTCAAGGATTTCCGCGAACTGTTCGACAAATTCGGCAACGAGTTTGAGGCTGTTTCCATCGCAATTCCCGATTTTGCGCATTTCCCTGCTGCAATGTGTGCAATAGCGCATGGCAAGCACGTTTACGTCGAAAAACCCATGGCGCGGACATTCCTTGAAGCGGAATTGATGATGGCGGCCGCGAAGAAAAACCCGAATATCGTTACACAAGTAGGAAACCAGGGTCATTCCGACGCCAATTATTTTCAGTTCAAAGCGTGGTTGGATGCGGGAATCATCAAAGACATAACGAAAGTTACCTGCCACATGAACAACGATCGGCGTTGGCACTCGTGGGATCCGAATATTAAGAAACTGCCCGAAGGACAGCCGGTTCCGCCAACCCTCGACTGGGATGTGTGGCACACAACGCGTTTCTGGCACGATTACAACGAAAAGTATCATCAGGGCGAATGGCGCTCGTGGTACGATTTCGGTATGGGAGCCTTGGGCGACTGGGGCGCGCATATTATGGATACGGTTCACGAGTTTTTGGAACTCGGTCTGCCATACGAAGTTAACCCCGTTAAACTGACCGGACACAACGATTATTTTTATCCAATGTCATCCACGATTCTGTTTCGTTTCCCTGCAAGGAAAAAATTTCCGGCGCTCGATCTGACTTGGTACGATGGAGTTGATAACCTGCCGCCGCTTCCCGAAGGATACGGCAAATCGGAACTCGCAGCCGATATTCCGGCTTCAGGAGTGGGCGAAATCAAAGAAATAAAAGTCAATCCGGGTAAAATAATTTACGGAAAAGACCTGATTTTCAAGGGCGGATCGCACGGAAGCACTCTGCAAATCATTCCCGAAGAAAAAGCGAAAGCAATGGAATCCAAACTGCCCGAAGTGCCCAAAAGTCCTTCGAACCACTTTGCAAACTTCCTGCTTGCTTGTCAGGGAAAAGAGAAAACCCGCTCGCCGTTCGAGATTCACGGCGCTTTGAGCCAAGTTTTCTCCCTCGGTGTGATTGCTCAACGCACAAATTCGTTGATTCAATTCGATGCGAAAACAAAACAAATCACCAATAATCCTTTCGCAAACGCTCTGCTCACGCAGGAACCGCCGCGCAAGGGATGGGAGGAGTATTATAGTTTATAGTTAGTAGTTAAGAAATAATTTTAAAAATTATGAGAAAAATTTATAAAATATTTTCTTTGTTGTCTCTGATTTTTTTGACATTCATTCCCGCCTTCTCTCAAGACAACACTCTTTCGAAAGAGGAAGTCGCTGCAGGCTGGAAACTGCTGTGGGACGGCAAAACAACCTCCGGTTGGCGAGGAGCGAAGATTCAAACTTTCCCCGAAAAGGGATGGGTTATCAAAGACGGTACATTGAGGGTACAACCCGCTAAAGGCGCCGAATCGGCGAATGGCGGCGATATCGTTACCACCCGCAAGTATAAAAATTTCGTTCTGAAAGTTGATTTCAAAATCACGAAAGGCGCCAACAGCGGCGTGAAATACTTTGTCGATCCGGATTTGAACAAGGGCGAAGGCTCTGCTATCGGTTGCGAATTTCAAATCCTCGACGATAACAATCACCCCGACGCCAAACTCGGCGTAAAAGGCAATCGTACTCTGGGAGCGCTTTATGACCTTATCCCACCCGACCGATCAAGTAAAAATTATCGCTTCGATGAGGCGGGTTTCAATACGGCGGAAATTATAGTAAACGGCAACAAGGTGCAACATCTGCTCAACGGTGTGAAAATCCTTGAATACGAGCGTAATACTCAGGAATTTAACGCTTTGGTGGCCTACAGTAAGTATAAAGACTGGCCTAATTTCGGAAATGCGGCGGAAGGAAATATCCTGCTGCAGGACCATGGCGATGAGGTTTGGTTTAAAAACATTAAAATCAGAGAGTTAGCCGCAGAAAAACCGGCTCCGGAACTGACCGAAAAGTTTAAAGTCGGTATGGCGGGATACACTTTTGCAAGCGTGGACAAGGAAAAATCGCTCGATATAGCGCTTGACGTTCTCCAGAAAATGAACGTTCATTACCTCTGTATCAAGGATTTCCATCTTCCGTTGAACAGCACGCCGGAGCAAATCGCCGTTTTTCACGCGAAACTTGCTTCGAAAGGCGTTGTGGGTTACGGAGTTGGCCCTATTTATATGAACACCGAAGCGGAAGTCGATAATGCTTTCGAATATGCCAAACGTGTGGGAGTGCGGCTGATAGTGGGCGTTCCGCTGCATAATCTTTTACCTTACGTCGATAAAAAGGTGAAGGAATATGATATGAATTATGCAATTCACCTGCACGGCCCCGATATGCCCGATAAATACCCCGATGCGGAAGATGTGTGGAATAACGTCAAAAACTTGGATCCTCGTATCGGAATGTGCCTCGACATCGGCCACGATACACGCAACGGCAAAGATCCGGTTGCCGATTTGAAACGCTACAAATCGCGAGTTTTCGACATCCATATCAAAGATGTTACCGGAACCACAAAAGCAGGTTACTCGGTTGAAATAGGTCGCGGAGTTATCGACTTTCCCGCATTTATAAAGGCTTTGCGCGAAACGGGTTACGACGGAGTTTGCAGCCTCGAACACGAGAAAAATATGCGCGATCCATATACCGGAATCGGCGAATCGATCGGCTATTTCAGGTCTGTGATTGAAAATACAAAATAAAAACGAATAAAATTGAACGCAAATTATTATTCAAAGGAAGATAAACTCTACGTTTCTGTCGATTGTATCATACTCGGATTCAAAGACAATGAGATTAACGTGTTGATTATCAAACGGAAGTTCGAACCGCTCAAAGGCGAACGCTCGCTGATGGGCGGCTTCGTACGCCGTAACGAAAGCCTCGACGAAACAGTTATGAGGGTAGTTGCCGAATATACCGGCGTGGAAAATATGTATATGGAGCAGATTGGCGCTTACGGAGCGGTCGATCGCGATCCGGCCGACCGTGTGGTGTCGATCGTCTATTACGCACTGATCGATATGATGCAGTTCGACGAAAAATTGGAGAAGCAATACAATACCGAGTGGGTAAACATCAACTCTGTGGGTACGCTAATCCTCGATCACAACAGTTTTTTGAACGATACGATCCGCCTGCTTAAACGGCGCACTGCAAATCGTCCGGTCGGTTTCAATCTGTTGCCCGAAAAATTCACCATTCCCCAACTGCAGTCTTTGTATGAAGCAATCTATCAAAGAACGCTTGATAAGCGGAATTTCAGAAAGAAAATTTTCGAGACGAAAATTCTTGAGAAAACCAACGAGAAAGAAAAAGGCACTTCAAAACGCGGCGCATATTATTATAAATTCGA
>JAISUN010000100.1 GCA_031272085.1 Dysgonamonadaceae bacterium
ACCGGCAAATCGGCAAATGAGTGGATAGACGACTACGTCATCCTCGAAGCAAAAGCGCTGTTAAAGTCCTCAAAATTAACCATTCAGCAAATCGCCGACGAACTCCATTTTGCCGACCAGTCGGTTTTCGGCAAATATTTCAAGCGGATGGAGGGAGTGAGTCCGAAAGAGTATCGGGAGATGTAAGGTTTAGTATTTTTTGTTATAAAATCTTTGTGAAATAACAAATAAAATTGTATTTTTGCAGTATTAATTGAACAAATATCATGACTTCTCACGCAATAAAAGCGGCAAAATTTTTAGGAAACGAGGCGCGGGCTGACTGGCACGACGAAACGCTGTGGATAGTCCGTCAAAAACGCGACCGGATGGCGGCTTCCGTTCCCGAATGGGAATCGCTTCGCGAACAGGCTTCACAAATCAAGGAAGAAGCCCTCGCAAATCTCGACGTCTATCTCGAACAGTTTGAATCAGAGGCGGTTAAAAACGGCGCAACAGTGCTTTGGGCTGCCGACGCCGACGAATTTAACCGCATCATCCTTAATATTATCCAAAAACACAAAACTAAAAATGTGGTCAAAAGCAAATCGATGCTGACCGAAGAGTGCGGATTGAACCATTTCCTGCTCGAAAAAGGCATAGAAGTGGTCGATACCGACCTTGGCGAGCGTATTATCCAGTTTCGGCACGAGGCTCCGAGCCATATCGTGCTGCCCGCCATACATCTGAAAAAGGAAGAAATCGGCGAAACTTTCCACGAAAAACTCGGCACCGAAAAAGGCGCTTCCGACCCGACTTACCTTACCCGCGCCGCCCGCAAGCATTTGCGCGAGAAATTCCTCGCCGCCGAAATAGCGATGACAGGCGTGAACTTTGCTGTTGCCGAAACTGGCAGCGTGGTTGTATGCACCAATGAAGGCAACGCCGATATGGGCGTGCAGGCGGCTCCGGTGCAGATTCACTGTATGGGAATTGAAAAAATCGTTCCACGACAGGAAGATTTGGGCGTCTTCACGAGATTATTGGCGCGAAACGCTACCGGCCAGCCGGTTACAACCTATACTTCGCATTACATGCGCCCCAAGCCGGGCGGAGCAATGTACATCGTGATTGTCGATAACGGACGCTCAAAACATCTTGGCAAGCCGAAATACGCCGCCGCGCTGAAATGTATCCGTTGCGGAGGCTGTATGAATACCTGTCCGGTGTTCCGGCGTTCGGGCGGCCACAGTTACGGTTACGTTATTCCCGGCCCGATTGGTTCTATTCTGGCTCCCGAAAGAAGCAAGTCGGGCTGTCCCGATTTGCCGTTTGCATCCACGCTTTGCGGTTCGTGCAGCAATGTTTGCCCTGTAAAAATCGATATTCACGAGCAACTTTACTGCTGGCGGCAAGATTTGACGGAACAAGGCAAAACTGCGCTGTCGAAACGGCTTGTGATGCAGGCAGCCGGCGTTGTCCTTGCGTCAAACGGACTTTACAATTTTGCAGGCGCGGCCGGACGCTGGGCTGTCGGCCATTTGCCCCGAAATCTGCTCTATATGCCGCTTAACGTCTGGGGAAAAGGCCGCGAATTGCCGATTCCGCCGAAAGAATCGTTCAAGAAATGGTACGGAAAAAATAAAAATCACGGAAAATGAGCAAACAATCAATACTTGAATCAATCAGGCAAAACAAGCCCGATTTTCAGAGAGAAACCGGAAAACCGGAGCAAAAACCGGTGCCTGTTTCCAAATCGCAAACTACGGCTCTTAAATCTTTTATTTCCGCTCTGGAAGCCACAGGAGGCGAGGTTGTAGAATGTTCGGCAGCCGAAGCCGATTCGCTTATTTCGGAAAAATTTCCGGGAATTTTGGATTTTACCCGTCCCGAAATCCGGGAAAAGTACGGCGAAGAGACTCCGCTTTCGGAGTTCGACAAGATTGAAACTGCGCTGCTGAACGGCGCTTTCGGAGTTGCAGAAAACGGCGCAGTCTGGATTGAAGACCGCGATATGCCACGCCGAATAATCCCGTTTATCGCTCAACATTTGGTTTTAAAAACCGAAGCCTCCCAAATCGTCGGAACGATGCAGGAGGCATACCGCCGAATCAATTTGAGCGGCACCGGTTACGGAGTATTTATAGCCGGACCTTCAAAAACGGCCGACATCGAACAGAGCCTCGTCTATGGCGCTCACGGCGCGGTTCGGTTGACTGTTGTGATACCGAAAATGCCGGATTTTGAGGCCTGAGGAACGGAATAATACTGAATCGCGCTGTCGTTGAGTCGCGGGTAAAACTTGCCGAGTAAGCGCATCATTTCAGCGCCTGCAAGCAAAGCCGTGCCGTATCCGTGAGCGGCATAAACATTTACAGGACGATAATAGTAAAATGCGGGGTCGAAAGCCATTCCTGTACCTACGCAAACTCCCTCAACCTGCCCTTCGGCGTTGATTTTCGTCGATACTGCGCTCCAAGCGAGTTGGGCAACAGGAGCGAAACTCACAGCGTCAAGCCAGCCGCGGTTCACGCCCCGCGCAATGCAGTAAGTGAAAATGGCTGTTGCCGAAGTTTCAAGGTAAGAATCCGGCCTGTCGAGCAACTGATGCCAAAAACCTTCGCCTGACTGTAAAGCGGCAAGGCCGCGGACGTGAGCCTTATAGAGTTGCATAACATACTCATATCCGGGATGTTCCGATGGAAGCACATCGAGAGTTTCAGTCAGCGTGAGCAAAGCCCAGCCATTGGCACGCGCCCAATGAAAAGCGGGATGAAATTCCTCGCCTTCGACCCAGCCGTGCATAAATAAACCCTTGTCTTTTACGAACATACGCTCCGAAAACTGCCTGATTTGCCGGACGGCCTCGTCGAAATATTTATTGTCGCCGGTAAATTTTCCCATTTGCACCAGAGCCGGAATGCCCATATACATATCGTCGAGCCATAAAGTGTTGAATTGCGGGCGTTTACGAGCAAATGTGCCGTCGGAAAGCCGGTATTCGCGATTCATTATATAGTCTATATAATTATCAATCAGCGAATTAAGATTAATCGAACTGTCCGATTGCTGAATTTTACACATTGCGGCGCACATTGCTCCCGAATCGTCAAGCGCGAGGGGATAAAGGACTTGCCGGATTTGGGCGTCCATCTGCGGATAATCAAGGGAATTACGCTTGAAATACGGCGCAGTTTCGGCCAGAAAACGCAAACGGCTTGCCGCATAATCGAAATAACGCCTGTCGCCGCTTGCATCGGCCATTTCGAGCATTGCGTAATACGTTACTCCCCATTCGTAACTTGTGAGCCTGAACGCTCCGGTCTGCAAGGCCGAATTTTCGTCAATTTCGGCATAATTGCCAATCTCTTTTCCCGTTTTTTTGTCGATAACCTTTGCGGGAGTAGATTTGTCGATGAAGGTAAAAATCCTGTCGAGCAGAGATTTTATTTCTTCCGCTTTCCATTCTTTGTAAGGCATCTGATAATCAGGCCTTTGAGAATGAAGTGTGTTGCCCGCATCCGTTGCGCCCGCCTTTTGTTGAGCCGACAGGCACACAACGGACATGAGCATAATTGCTGTTAAAATAAATTGTTTATACATTTCAGAACTGAATATAAGCCACCTGCGATTGCAGATACTCCATCAGTCCGTGTTTGCCGTCTGCTCCGCCGATGCCCGACTTGCGCCAGCCGGCGTGGAAGCCCTGCATTCCCTCGAAATGCTCGCGGTTGACGTAAGTTTCGCCGAAACTCAAGTCTTTTATCGACTGCATCACGGTATTGATGTTGGTTGTGAAAACCGACGAGGTCAAGCCGTATTCGCAATCGTTGGCCAAAGCGATGGCTTCTTCGTAATCGCTGAACGGCAATACCGGCAATACCGGCCCGAAAACTTCTTTCTGAACAATTTCCGAATCCTGTTTCGCTCCGACAATGATTGTCGGTTCGTAAAAATAGCCCTTGCCTTTGTCCGTCGTCTTTGAACCGCCGGTAACTACCTGTGCGCCGGCCGCTTTTGCACGAACAACCATCTCGTCAATCTTCGACTGTTGAGCCTTGTCGATTTGCGAACTGTAAACTGTTTGAGCGTCAAACGGGTCGCCGTATTTAACTGCCTTGAACGAAGCGGTAAGACGGTCGATAAACTTGTCGTAAATGCTCTTGTGAACGTAACACCTTTCAGCACAGTTACATACCTGACCGCTGTAAATAACGCGGGAATCGGTAACGCCTTTAACGGCAATGTCGATATCGGCGTCGGCAAACACGATTGCAGGGGCTTTTCCGCCAAGTTCGAGCGAAACTTTGGTAACGTTTTTCGCCGATGCGGAAATGATTTCCTGACCTGCTTCCACGCTTCCGGTAAGAGTTACCATATCGGTTATCGGGCTGGTAACAAGCGTATTACCTAATGTTTTTCCGCTGCCGGAAACAAAATTCAGCACGCCTTTCGGGAGGTCGAGCGTTGCCACCAATTTTGCAAATTCAAAAGTTGTGCAGGGCGTGTTGCTGCTCGGTTTCAACACGATGGTACAGCCGGTCAGCAGAGCCGGAGCCACTTTGCGTGCCATCACGAAGAACGGGAAATTCCATGGGCAAATGCCCGCTACAACTCCAATCGGCTTGCGGAACAGGAAAATGTTTTCGTTGAACCGGTCGCTGTTGATGATTTCGCCTTCGTAAATCCGCGCCCAGCCTGCGTAATACTCAAAATAGTCGGCCGTAAAATCAATCTCTACCTGCGCCAGGCCAATGATTTTTGCCTGTTCTTGCGCGAGCAAAGTTGCGAGTTCCACGCGATGAGCGCGAATCAGTTCCGACATTTTTTTCAGATAGCCTGCGCGGTATGCGGCAGTTTGCGCCGCCCAAGCCTTTTGCGACTTCTTTGCCGCATCTAAGGCGGCATGAGCGTCGGCGTCGTCGCCCTTCGGAGCACGTGCGATAATTTCTCCTGTGTAAGGATTTTCTACTTCAATCCATTCTTTCGAATGAGAATCAACTAATGAGCCATTGATAAACTGTTGATACGTTTTCATGATACTTATTTAAATGTTATTTATAAAAAAATTAATTCAATATTCCGAAACAAAGGTAAATATTTTTTTTTAATTGCCAAAATTTTTATTTTTGCTTTTTTGGTATTAATTTTGCGCAAAATTTCGGCGACGATATTTTGCTGCCGAACTGTTATGTTGAAATGAAAAAATATTACATTTTGCGGATTGCAAGCGCCGCGGCAAACCAAATGCTTTCCGTGGCGGTAGGTTATCAGATTTACGAACTGTCGAAAAGCGCTCTGCTGCTTGGCGTTGTGGGGCTTATACAGTTTTTGCCGCGCATAATTTTTATTTTCTACACCGGAACGTTTTCCGACAAATACGACCGACGGAAAATTGCGCAGGTTACGCAGACAATAATACTCGCTATCTCGCTGCTGCTGGGGCTGATGTCGATTTCCGGCGTAATCAGCGAATGGCTTTTGCTTGCGACGGTTTTCCTGTACGGGACGAGTTTCGCCATCGAAGGGCCGGCTATCACTTCGCTCTTGCCGAATATGGTTCAAAATGCCGATTTATCGAAGGCGCTGGCCAAAAATTCCTCGTTTCAGCAGGCGGCAATAATTATCGGGCCTGCCTTGGCAGGATTGCTTTACAGTTTTGGCAGTTCGACTGTCTATTTTTCCATTATTTTTATCAATTTAGTTGCCGTTATTTGCGCTCACGCAATTAAGGATTCCGAGATTATCAACAAGTCCGACAAGCATTTAGAAACGGAAAGCCGCGTGCAGGCAACCGTCGAGGGCTTCAAATTTATATGGAACAACAAAGGCATTCTCGGAGCGCTGACTTTGGATATGTTTGCCGTGCTGTTCGGAGGCATTACGGCCTTGCTGCCCATTTATTGCGACATAATTCTGCACGTCGATTCGGCCGGTTTCGGGCTGCTTCGGGCGGCGCCTGCCGTTGGAGCAATCATTATGGCTGTTTTCCTGTCGCAACGCCCGATAAAAAGGGCTGCCGGACATAAAATGTTCCTTGCAGTGGCCGCTTTCGGCCTGATTACCATTCTTTTTGCCCTGTCGCGAAACTTTGCCTTATCGCTTTCTCTGCTGATTTTCCTTGGAATGGCCGACCAGATTTCGGTAATAATCCGGCAAACTTTCGTACAACTGAAAACGCCCGACGAGGTGCGCGGACGGGTAAGCGCGGTCAATTTCATTTTCATAGGAGCGAGCAATCAAATCGGCGAATTTGAAAGTGGCAGCGTAACGGCGCTCATCGGCCTGATTCCGGCGACCATCTTCGGCGGCTGCGCCACCTTAACCGTTGTGTTGCTGTGGTTTGTCTGGTTTAAGGAATTACGGCATTTAGACAGGATTTGAGGAAAGGTTATTGTTTTTTCTGAATCAAAACCCGACCAAATCCTTTCTTCCCGTTGATATAAGGAAAATATTGTTTGTCCGAAACAATTTCATACCCTTTTTCCAAAATCCCGTTCAAAACAGGGCGGGCAGAAACAGCAAATGG
>JAISUN010000087.1 GCA_031272085.1 Dysgonamonadaceae bacterium
GCAGCGCTTTACGGGTCGAGGGCGGCAAACGGAGTGATTATTATCAACACAAAGCGAGGCAGTCGCCAAAACTCTATTGAAGTTGATTTTAATCGAGGCATTAACATTAGATTATTGCCCCTCTACGAAACCATTTCCTCCCCCGAAAGATATGCCGAACTCGGTTGGGAAAGTTTGCGCAACTACGGAATGTTGGCAAACGGCTTGAGCCGCGAAGAAGCCGGAGTGTTTGCTTCGGAAAATATCTTTGCAACAACGCGAGGAATTGCGCCGATTTATAATATGTGGAACTGTGCGCCAAATGCCGTCATTGACCCCGCGACAGGCAAATTTTCGGGCGCAAGCAGAAAATATACGCCGGAAAACTGGGCGGATTATATGTTCAGAAACGGGCAGCGGACAGAGGCGAATCTGCGCTTTTCCAGCGGTAGCGAGAATATGAACTATTTTGCGTCTTTCGGTTATCTGTTTGATGAAGGTTACGCCCTGAATTCCGATTTCTCGCGCATTAATTCCCGCATAAATCTTGACTTCAAACCGACAAGTTGGTTGAAAACTACCGTTAATGCCGTGTTTTCAAATAATACCGCCAATAATACCGTAGCGGTGTATAATTCATGGGATATGTTTCGCTTTCTCAATTTTGCACCTCCGATTTACCCTGTTTTTCGGCGCGACGCAGATGGAAATAAAATTCCCGACGAGGTTCTTGGCGGTTATAAATACGATTATGGCGACACTCCGGGCAGCGCCCGACCCTTTCAAAGCGGAAAAAATCTTGTGGCGGCAAATCAACTTGACCAGGACAAAACCACCGTTCATAATTTGGCAGGCAATGTGAATTTTGAAATTTCTTTTTTGCGCGATTTTAAATTTACCTCTGCCAATTCTTACCAATATTCCCAAAACGCCCGCAACAGGTTGCTGAATCCGTATTATGGAGAATCGGCCGGAATGGGCAAAATTTTCCGCGACAATACTCTCGTGGAATCCCTTGCCCTTACGCAATCTTTGTTTTACGGTAAACGCATAGACCTTCACCGTATCGATTTGCTTGCCATGCACGAAACCCTGAAATATTCCAACCACGTCGAAAGTGGCGTCAAATATATGATTGCGCAGGCGAATAACGTGGAATATTCCAATGCTATAGGCATTTCGTCGCTCGAAGGAATGTTGTATGAACGCTCGACCGAAAGTTATATGGCGCAGGCAAAATACGATTACAATGCAAAATATTTTGCCGACGTAAATATCCGTCGCGATGGCAGTTCGCGGTTTACCAACCACAAATGGGGCAATTTTGGCTCTATGGGTGCGGCTTGGATTGTCAACAAGGAAACGTTTATGGATAACGTAAAGTTTATAAATTATTTACGCTTAAAAGCAAGTTACGGCATAACAGGAAACGAGGCGCTGATTCTTGGCAATGAAACGGCAAATTATTATCCGACTCTGACTTTTTACGACGTAAAAAATCTTGAAGGTGCAATGCCATACGTTCCTTCATACATAGGAAATGATGACCTTACCTGGGAAAAGAGCCGGATGTTTAATACAGGAATTGATTTTGCTCTATGGAATAATTTTTTGAGCGGCGAAATCGAATTTTATAATAAACGGACATATAATATGCTGTTTTACAAACAAGTACCAAGTTCTTGGGGCTATACTTCAAAACCTGTGAACGATGCGGAATTGGAAAATGCCGGCATAGAATTTACCCTGAAAGCCAAACTGCTGAATACCAAAGAATGGAAAGTCGATTTGTCGATTAACGGTTCTCATTACAGCAACAAAATTCTCCGTATGCCGCAGGGAGCAGATGGCGAAAAAGATTTGGAAATTCACGGGCTTACTGCTTCTACCGCTTCGGGTAACGGTTTCGGCTGGTCGCGCGGACACGGCATTTACGATTATTATATGCGGGAATATGCCGGAGTAAATTCCGAAACCGGACAAGCGCAATGGTATATCCATAATGCCGACGGCACCAAAACGCCCACCTCAACATATTCCGAAGCAACTATGACATATATCGGAAAATCTGCTGTTCCCGATATTTTGGGAGCATTTAAATGGAATGTCGGATATAAAAATTTCAAACTCGGCGTTCAATTTTTGTACAGCGCAGGAGGTTACGGATATGATGCTGTTTATTTGGATATTATGACCAACGATTTAACCGCAAATTACCATAAAGATATTGAACGTCGCTGGACAACAGCAGGGCAAATTACCGATGTGCCCCGTCTTTCCGCAAATTACGATACCAACGCGGCCTCGTTATCCTCGCGTTTTCTGACAAGTATGAGTTATTTGTCGTTGAACAGCATAAGGGCTGAATATGATTTTAAACTTTCCAAGTTTCAAAAACTTGGAAAGTTTAAAGTATGGCTTTCCGCCGAAAACCTTTATGCATGGACTGCTCGCAAAGGTTATTATCCTTTCGTCAGCGAGTACGGAGAATCGGTTGGAACACAGAATTATACACCAATGTCGTCAATAACGGCAGGAATAAAACTCAAATTTTAAAACAAAGAAAACAAAGAAAAAATGAAAACAATAATCTCTCACAAGTCCCCCTTATCCATAGTTTTCTTTATCCTCCTTTCCTCCTGCTCACCCGATTTTCTCGACAAAACACCTTATCAGGTCAGCAGTGCGCAAATCCAAATCGAGAATTTGGTGCTGGGGCTTTATTACGAAACTTTTGCCCAGGGCGCTGAAATTAATACATATTTTGAAGATTTCGGGCAAAAAGGCGTAGATATTTCTACTGATTTAATGAGCGGCGATATGGGATTTTCGGCAACCCCGAATCCGCCTTTCAGGGGCATTTATCAATTTGCCTATCAAACCCGCACGGGCAGGAACAGCCAAATTATTTGGAATTATTATTACAAACTGATTCGAAACGCCAATGAAATTTTGGATATTATCGGCAACGATACGGAAATACCGGACGATGAATCCCTGAAAATTCCTTTCGGGCAGGCAAAAACCATTCGCGCTTTCGCTTATTTTTATTTGGCAAATCTTTTTCAACACCCATACGGTGATAATCCCGACGCGCTTTGCGTTCCGGTTTATACAACCGCCTTGCGGGAAGAATATAAGGCGCAATCGACTGTAAAAGAAGTTTATGCGCAGATTATCCGTGATTTGGAAGACGCGGCGACGGCTTTGGAGGGCTACGACCGTGGAACGGGAAAATATCAAATCGACCAAAATGTGGCGCTCGCTTATCTTGCTTACGCTTATATGCAACGAGGCGAAACCGGCGATTACCAAAAAGCGGCTGATGCGGCGGGAACAGTTATCGACAGCGGAAAATTTCCACTGATGACGGCAGATGAAATGATAAAATCCGGCTTTAACAGCGTAACTTTAAAAAGTTGGATTTGGGCTATGGACATAACTGCCGAAAACGCTCCGGCACAAGGCGTATATTCTTTTTGGAGCAATATTGATTATTTTACTTACGGCTATGTAAGCAGAGGCAATATAAAAATAATCGACGCCGATTTGTATGCAAGTATTCCCGAAACGGACATACGCAAACAACAGTTTGGCGCGCCCGTAACGGGCGAAATCGGCGCAGCCCCGCTTACTCCTGTTTATAAGTTTTACGACTCAAAACGAATCTCCGGCGGCGATGCTCTTTACACCAACGATTTGCTCTATATCCGCGCCGAAGAAATGGTTTTGATAAAAGCCGAAGCCCTCGCCCGTCTCGGCAATCTCTCCGAATCATTAAATTCATTAAATTCGTTAATTTCGTTAAGAAATCCCGCCGCCACCCTCGAAAATCTTTCTCAAGAAGACCTGCTCGAGCAAATTTGGTTTAACTGGCGCGTCGAATGTTGGGGCGAAGGCAAAACATATTTTGCGATGAAACGCTACAAAAAAACGATGCACCGTTCCGACGCGGAAGGCAATCATAATTATATGGCAGGCAAGGATTTTCCGTATAATTACGAAAGGATGATTTTTGAAATTCCGGAATACGAATGGGTTAACAACCCGAATTTAATTCCGTAAGAATAAAATAATAAAACCAATCTATCAAAGTCGTTTACACGATTTTTAAATTGAGAATAACAATATAAAAATATGAATAAAAAATTGAAATATTTTTGGGGAATGGGCGATTTAGGATATACCGTGTTTCATACGGTATCTAAACTGTATTTTGCCTATTTTCTGACGGATGTGATTTGCCTGCCGATGAAATATGTCGGGTTTATTCTGATGTTTACAAGTATTTTGGATTTTATCCTTGTTCCCGTAAGCGGTGCGTTTATTGAAGGAACGAAGGCGATGCGGCAGGGACGTTACAGGAGTTGGATTTTTTTATGTCCTTTTGCGGTGTTACTGTTTTTCCCTTTCTGCTTTTTAGGTTTTGGAACTCCTTTGCTCAATGCCGTTATTATCTGTTCGGCGTTTTTGCTGTATTCTTTTTTTGCGAGTATAGGAAATACCGCAAATCACGCAATAATACCGCTGATTGCGAAACATGAAAAACAACGTATCGCCCTTGTGTCGAACAAACTTATTTATTCCAACTGCGGCGCTCCGCTTGGAGGTTATATTATTCCCCTGTTGATAAACGGAATTTTGCTTGTTTATTTCAGTCCGCAAAGTGCATATATGTTGATGGCTGTAATTGCCGGTTTTGTGCTTTTGGCGGGTTATCAGGTACATTACCGTTTGTCGGCGGATTATGATAATGCACGCCTTACTCCTGCTGTCCGTTTGCCTCTGCGCACAATGGTTGCCGTTTTGTTGAAAACGAAACCATTGTTTGCCGTTATGTTTGCCGATGCTGCCAGCAGTTGCTGCGCTTTTGTTTTGCCTGCGCTTGCGGTTTATTACTACAACAATATTGTCGGGCAGCCGTCGCTGCTTGCTGTGCATTTATTGGTAACAGGAATTACAGCCGTTGTCGGTGCATGGTGTTCAAGGTTTATAGTCAGGCGTTTTCATTCCCGTACGGCTTGCCTTATTGTTTATCCGATAATGGCGATATTGCTGTTTTGCGCAGGCTTGGCTGCGAATAATCCTTACCTGTTTATTGCAGTAAACGCTGCGCTGTATTTATTTTCCGGTACAACTCAACCTATGGAACAGAACATGTATTTGGATACGGTCATATACAGCCGCCAGAAAACAGGAATCGACGCCAAAGGATTTATTTTGGGCGTATCGCGGCTTTCAATTAAATTTTCCCATATCCTGAAAAGTACGATAATTTCCGTTACATTTTTGGCTGTAGGATACACGGCAGGCTCAAATACTTCGGAACTGAAAAACGGCATAATCGCCGCCTATTCGCTTGTCCCCGTAATACTTTTGGCGCTTGGCTGGCTCGCGCTGTTTTTCTTTTATCGCCTGACGCCCGAAAAAATGAAAACAAAAAAAATATCTATGTATCAACGCTTTATGCAAGAAAAAGGTATTTTGCCCTGGGATGTTGATGCGCCCGAGCCTTGGATTATGAAACTGCACGAGGAAGGCAGAATCCGCGGCAGCGTCTTCGACAGCGGTTGCGGACCGGGGAGAAACGCCTTGTACCTCGCATCACAGGGATACGAGGTAACAGGGATGGATATTGAAAAAGTTGCTATTGAAAGGGCGAAAGAACACGCCGAAAATCGTAATCTGAATGTGAATTTTTTTGTTTCCGATGTCAGTTCCCTTTCCAAATACAGCGACAGTTTCGATACGGTTTTTGATATTGGCTGTTATCATTCTATGTATTTGCCCGAACAGCGCAAAAATTATACGGATAATCTTTATCGGATGGCGCGGAAGGACGCTGTGATTTATCTGCGTGCATTTGAGATTTGGAAAAGACCGAATAAAAATCCTAAATTCTGCGTACCGGAAGAATGGATAAAAAACGATTTTTCTTCCCCGCGCTTTACAATACTGAAAATTTCAAGGGGCGAAGTCGATACGCTGACCGACAAAGGCGGTAAAGCGGAAGTATGGTTTGTAGAAATAAAATGCAACAAGTAAACGAAGAAACAAGTAAAACAATGGAAAATAAACTGCTTTTCAGAATTTACGAATTGGCAACAGAGGCAAGAAAATACTTGGAAGTTCCCGAAGTCGATACCGAATCGGAAGAAATAAACCTGTTGGTCGAAAAAATGCGGCAGTTGTCGGAAGACAGCGAAACGCCCGAAGATTGCCGGGAAATTTTGCAACTGATTATACTTCAAATCGAATCGTTGCAGAAAGATAAAACCTTGTACAGTGAAGTTGTCGATAACGTGAAATTGCTGACGTATATCTGTGGTATGCGTTACCGTAAAAATGAAAATTAAAATATTATGATAAACTATTTAAAATCACTGTTAAAAGAGGTATATGATTTTTTAGAACGTTTTATAATGTTTATTTCCTCTTCAAAACGCAACAGTTTGAGGAAAGCGTATAAAGACCGTTTTTTAATCGGCTCGGCAATCGGTCCCGGGTTGAACCGAAAACATGTCCGTATTTTAAGGCGGCATTTCAACTCAATTACGCCCGAAGACTGTATGAAAATGATATGGGTTCAGCAAAAACAAGGCGTTTATAATTTTGCCAAAGCGGACGAATTTGTACGTTTCGGCAAACGCAACGGAATGACAATAATAGGACATTCGTTGGTCTGGGGCTTGAAAAATCCCGAAATTTTTTTTACGGATAATGTCGGGAATTTGATTTCAAAGGAAGAATTGACCGAGAGGATGCGAAATTACATACACCTTGTCGTGAACCGATATAAAAAGTATATAAAATGCTGGGACGTGGTGAACGAAGTCCTGAAAGACAACGGCGAATTTATAAACAACCGGTTTTTTGAAATTTTGGGCGAAGATTATGTAAAACTCGCTTTCCGGTTTGCCCGCGAAGCCGACCCCGACGCAATCCTTTATTTCAACGAGTTAAAACTTTCAATGCCCGAAAAACGCGCGGGTGCAGTCAGGATGATAAAAAAACTTCAGGCAGACGGCGTCAGAGTTGATGGCGTCGGAATACAAACCCACTGCAATATGAGTTTCCCCGATATAAACGAAGTGGAAAAAACAATAGTCGCTTTTTCGGAACTTGGCTGCCGCATCAGTATTACAGAAATGGATATGAGTGTTTTACCGGTGTTTAATCCGTTTAT
>JAISUN010000097.1 GCA_031272085.1 Dysgonamonadaceae bacterium
GCGAAGGATTGCCATTGCAAAGCCGTTATGCAGGCTAATGCTGCTGCCGGTCGGCAATTCGTCGGAAATATGGTTGCCGTTATCGACTGCAATTAGTTTTGCTGCGCCGGAAATATTGAAAGTAACCTCGCCCTCGCAGTTTGGCGCAACGTGGCCTTTACTGTCTATGGCATAAACTTTTACGTATTGCAAATCCATTCCGTTGGCTCGAAACCCATTCGGATTATTGTTTTCTATTTCCGTACGCAATGCAACCGGTTTTCCGGCAGTTTCAACGAGGTATCGGGCTGCTTCTTTTCCGCCGTTACGCGCTATCGCAATGAGTTTTCCCGCTTCGTAAGGCACATTTTGCCACAAAATCATATTGCGCTGTTTTATATCGTCGCGGTTATTCTGCTGAACGCCAAGCGATTTGCCGTTCAGCAGCAATTCGGCTTCGTCGGCGTTTGTGTAAACAAAAATATTGTAATTTTTGCCTTTTTCGCGGTTCCAATGGTCGGAAACATTTTGTGTGCCAACAGTTTGCTCGTTCCATTCCATACTTTCCGAAGGTTTATCGACCACTCCGATATGCACAACAGGTTCGTCGCTGAAAATGCTTTTTATCAGATATGCCTGCGGAAAGGCTTCTAAAGCGCGGTTGAAGAAAGAGAAATGCCAGCCTTTCCATGGCCAGCCGCTCGATTCGCCCCAATATTCGATTGCGCCCCAATATGCAAGCCCAATCATTTTTTCCCTGTCCATACCGAAAAACGGCAGTGCAAGTTCGTTGGTAGTCGCTTCGCTCTGATAAATTATCATATCGGGAGCGTGTTTCAAATAGTCCTGATAGTTGAACCAGCGGTAATTGAAACTCGAAATCTCGGTAACAGTGGCGAGTTCGGGAGGCAAAATATTGATGTTGAAACTCTCTTCGTTTTTCGTAACGCCGCCTGCCCGTGCGGGAAACATCGCAACTGTGGTCGGACGCGTATTGTCGTAGCGTTTAGCCAGCACGTTAAGTATATGGTAAGTAGTAATGCCCCAGTCGCTTGTGGGAAATCCCGCCAAATTTTCCTGCATTTGCAATTCATTGCCGAAACTCCACATAATGACGGACGGATGATTTCGGTCGCGTTTAATCCATTCGGGAATATTTTGGAACACGATTTCCGTCCATGGCACGCGGGCGCCCCAATAACTCTTGTTGCTCCATTTGTCGTAAAGTTCATCCACAATCAGGATTCCCTTTTCGTCGGCAAGGCGAAGGAAAGATTCCGAATAAGGATTGTGCGAAGTGCGGATATGATTGAATCCAAATTCTTTCAACTTGTCCATTTGGCGGGCGATTGCCGTTTCGTAAGCGGCGGCGCCCACGGCGCCAAGGTCGTGATGGTTTGCTATTCCTTTAAGAAACAACTTTTTACCGTTCAGTTTGAATCCAAATTCTTTGGAGTATTCTATTGAGCGGATGCCGAATTTTTCAGTTACATTATCAATCGTTTTTCCGTTCAGCGTCAAAGTGATTTCGGCGGTGTACAGGTTGGGATGTTCGCAATCCCAGAGTTGCGGATTGGACACGCTTACTGCCGGCAATAACACTTCGTTCAGCAGTTTTTTCGATTTTTTCGGGGCAAGCGTTTTTGTTTCGCCCACTTGTTTTCCGTCGGGAGCAAGGATTTTTGCAGCGATTTCCAAATCCGCATCTTTCCCGCGAAAGCCTTCGATTTCGACCTGAACATTCACGTTAGCATTAGTTTCCGAAATCTCGGAAGAGGTAATGAAAACGCCGTGCCTTGCAACGGAAACAGGCTCTTTTACAATCAGATGCACATCGCGGAACAGTCCGCCGCCGGTGTACCAGCGCGAGCCTTCTTCTTTGCCGGTACTTGAATACACCGCTATTACATTGTCCCCGTCATAGTTTAGCAAGTTAGTAATATCCGCCTCAAAACCGAGATAACCATAGTCGGCGCTGCCGATTTTCCGGCCATTCAGGTAGGCGTCGCCATAATAGACAATGCCCTCAAAATCAAGCAATACCTGTTTGCCTTTCCAAGCAGGGTCGGCAGTAAAATGCTTGCGGTACCAGCCTTCGCCCATCGCTTTGAAGCCGCGGGCGCCGCTTGCCGATTTATCCCATGGCTGCTCGATTTGGAAGTCGTGAGGCAAGTCAATATTTCGCCATTCTGAATCGTCAAAATTTAAAGACGAAAAATTATCAGAACTTGTAAAATTTTTATCAATTCCGCTAAATTTCCATCCAAAATTAAACAGTTCAGTAATCCGCGCCGATTGCGAATCAGCCGAAAAAGCGGTTAAAAAGCATAAAATTGCCGATAAAAAAAGATGTTTCATATTTTTTTCCTGCAAAAATACCGCTTTTAGGAAGCATAAACAATAGAAAAACGTACAGAAATATGGACAATCGTGTATAAAAGCCGCTGTTTTTACAACTTTTTGCCGGCAACCACGATATTTTCCGCCCTCACATTTTCGGCATTTTCGACTTTTTCTACAAATTTATTTATCTTTCCAACCGTAATATTCTGAAGTTCAATATTTTGCACCGGCAATCGTGCGTCGCCTTTTATTTCATAAACAGCGTCGGTTGCTTCGGCAGTGATATTGCGGATTGTTATATCCGAAATTTTTGTAATCCGCGTTTCGTAAGTCGGAACGAGGTCGCGCCACTGGTAAAGCACGTCGGTATCTATCTCAAACACGCGCTGCATCCGCTTTGCGGTAACGTTTTCCATCGTGATGTTTTCGAGAAATCCGCCGCGGCGATGGTTTGTTTTCAGATAAAACAGGCGGTAAGTGGTGTCGGCAAGGGCACAGTCGTGCATATAGACATTGCGCACGCCGCCCGAAATCTCGCTGCCGATGCCGAGCAGGCAATGGCCTTTCAGGACGGTGCAGTTGCGGACGACAATATTTTCGGTCGGGGTATGCAGCCGCCAAGCGTCGTGATTGCGGCCTGATTTGATTACAACCGCATCGTCGCCCTGGTCGAAAAGACAGTCCTCAACAAGGAAATTGCGCGTCATTTCGAGGTCGATGCCGTCGTTGTTAAGCCCGTGGGCGCGGACGTCGAGATTGCGTGCGACGCCGTTCTCGCAAAGCAGCAGATGAATAGTCCAAAAGGGACTTTCGCGGATTTTGAAACTGTCGAGAAGGATATTTTTGCAGCGGTTGAACTGCACCAAATGCGGACGGAAATGATTTTCGCCGACAGCCATTTGCCGCTCTTTGACCGGAACATTATTATATGCCTGTGTATAAAGCGTTTTCAGAGCATCGTAATGAGTTCCGGTGCGGCCGAACCATTTTCGCCAATTGTCCATTTCAGGCTTCAAAACGCCCTTTCCGGTAATTGCAATATTCTCACATTCAAAGGCATAGACAAGCGGGGAATAGTTGAAACATTCCAAGCCTTCCCACGAAGTCTGCACTGCCGGAAGGTAATCGTTCGGATTGTCGGTAAATATAAGTTCCGCATTTTCAGTAAGATACAGATTAACGTTGCTTTTCAGGCGAATTGCGCCCGTAAGCCAGTTTCCGGCAGGCACCACGACACGGCCTCCGCCCGCTGCATTGCAGGCAGCAACGGCCTTTGCTATCGCCTGCGAATTATTTGTTTTTCCATCGGGAACCGCACCAAAATCGGTAATCGGAAAATCGCGGTTCGGAAACTGCGGAACTCTCACCGGCGGCATCGGGAAAGGCGCCGAAAGCCGGATTGTTTCGGCAAGATATTTCGTCAAACTGCCTGTAATCCAGCCTTTTAACTCGGACATCATCAAATCGTGATATGCAAAATTTTCTCGGATTCCCCAGCCGTGGCCGCCGGAGGGATAAACGTGCATCGAAACAGGAATCTTATGCTGCTGCAAAGCCGTATAGTATTTGATTGAATTTGAGGGAACTACGGCGGCGTCATCGCTCGAAAGCGCGATAAATGCGGTCGGAGTATTGTCTTTTACCTGCAACTCATTGCTGTACAGGTCGATAAGTTCTTGCGAAGGATTTTTCCCGAGAAATCCCGCCCGTGAAGATAGATGAGTTTCTGCGGAATTGAGCGTAACTACCGGATAAAAAAGGATTTGGAAAGCCGGACGCAGCGAATCGGGAGCGTGAGTGGCTATGGTCGTCGCCAAATGTCCGCCCGCAGAAAAGCCCATAATCCCGATTTCGTCGGGATTAATATTCCAAATTTTGGAATTTTTTTTTGTAATCCGCAAGGCTTCGAGCGCATCGGATATTGGAACCTCGCGGTTTCCGTTCGGCATCCGGTATTTCAGAACAACGACGGCAACGTTCAGTTCGTTGAAAAACGGCGCCCATTCGTAACCCTCGTGCGAAAGCGCCAAATGAGAGTAACCGCCTCCCGGACAGATAATTACCGCCTTTGAAGGTTTTTCGCCGTCCGCAGGCAGGAAAACGCGGATTGAGGGCTTGAAATTCTGTTTTTCGTCGTCATAACCTTGGGCTTCGCGCCCGTTTGAGTTAGGCAAACCCTTTTGCCACAAGTCGATATCGAATTGTCGAGCAGTTTGTGCATTCATCATAGAAATTGCCAAAAAAGAAAAGAGTGATAATAATGCGATTTTATTCATACTTTTAAATTTTTGCAAAGATAATAAAAATAAACTAATATCCATAAACTTCCGCCTCCACAATCCGCAATTCGTTTCGAGTTTCGCCGCCGTTCGGCGCCTTGAAAAGGTCGAGTTCGCCCGCTTGGGGGGCTGCAACTTCCACAATTCCGCCGAAAGCGTCGCTCTCGCTGCTTTGACCGACGAGTTTTACCGTTACAAAACGGCCCTTAGCAGGGGGAAACGAGATGCAGACATAGCCGAGCGATTTTTCGGTTTCGCCTTCGTAAACCTTTGTGTCATCGACAAATATCTGAATCGGATAGGAGCGCATCCGCCAGCCGGTAAGTTTCATTTCAACCTGATTGACAACTGCGTCGCGGGCGAGTTCGTATTTTATCCAGCCACTTGCGAGGCGGCCGTCGTTTTTCCATTCCGACAGTTCGTTATCGTCGAAACTCTTGGCAGCATCCGCTTCGTTGCAGCCCGCTGTTGCGCCTACAATCTCTATTGCGCTACGTTTTACGGAAAAAGATTCGCCTTTCGGAGTTTCGCCGCGGGACAGGTTTACAGGTTGATAATCGCCTGAAATATAATCAGATAATCCGTTCTTTGTCTCGAATGGGATTGAAGAAAACTCGATGCTTGCCGTTTTTTCCAAATTGCCGCCAAGATTTGCGGAAGCCGTCAGCCGGATTTTACCGGCCTTGCTTGTAGAGCGGATTAGCACGCGGTTTACCCCGCACTCCACAGGCAATGCCGTTTCCAAGACATAATTGCCTTCTTTGCCATGGGCAATTCCGCCCCGCCATTCGGCTTCGCCCTCTAATGTAAACGAAAACAGCGAGTTATCCACCGGGCAGCGGCGGCCTTCCTTATCTACAACCTCCACTTCGATTAAGGCTAAATCGGCTCCGTCGGCTTTGAATCCGTCGGGAGCGAACATTGGCGTAAGTTTGATGTATGCCGGTTTTCCCGCCGTTTCTTTGACGTAGCGCGAGAGTTCTTTCCCGTTCTTGTCGTAAGAAACCGCTTCAATTTTTCCGGCTTCGTATTTTACGTTTTTGAAAGTGAACAGAAAGCCGGCATCGCGCTCAAAATCAGCATATTTCGCGTTATTTACGAGCAAAACTACGCTGTCGCCGGTGGAACAAACCAAAACTTCCTTTGTCAGAGGCTGTTCGGCCTCGTAGTTCCAATGTCCGCAAATATAAGTTCCGTGCTTTTCGGTGTCCACCCATCCGTTCCACATCACCTGATGGGCGAAAAATGCGTCTTTTGGAACGCGCATTGCATCAACAACTCCGCTGCGGCGGTAATTTTCCGCTCCCCGCCAATGAGTATTCGATTCGTGGAAGTGAATTTTCAGACCTCCGCTGCTGACGCGGGTTCCCGTTCCGGGACGAACGCGAAAATAATCCCACCAGCGCGTAATTAATTCCTTGAAAAACGAATCCTGATTGTGGTTGTATGCCCGAAAATCGGTTGAAGTAGATGAAGGCGGGTCGCTGATATTCGGCACATACCGCCCGCCTTCGCCGTTTTTATGGTACGGAAAGGAATAATCGTCCCAGTAGAGGCGCAAGCCCTCGTCGCGGCAATATTCGGTTGCAAACATCGGAATATGAGCGCTTTTATTGATGTACAACATTTCGCCGCCCCATTCCGAAATCTTGCTGTCGAGCATTTCGCGGGAGCCGACAGCCCGTCCGCCGTAGGGGTCGTATTTGTCGCGCAGGGCTTTTATTTCGGCAATATGTTCTTCGCTGATGCTCTCGTTTCCGCCTTCGTAAAAAATGATTGAGGGGTTGTTGCGGTTATAAATTATTGCGTCGCGCATCAATTCCATACGCTGTTCCCAGCGGCGACCTGCAACATCTTTTTCGGAATCGCCGGCCGGCATAAGTTGGATTAGCCCGACGCGGTCGCAACTTTCCACATCCTGTTTCCAGGGTGTAACGTGCATCCAGCGGACGGTGTTTCCGCCCGATTCCACCATCAGGCGGTTGCTGTAATCGCTCAACCAAGGGGGAACGGACTGTCCGACAGCAGGCCATTCGTTTGTAGTCCGCTCGGCATAACCTTTAATTTGCAAAACGCGGTCATTAAGCCAAAACATTCCGTTGGCGAAGCGGGTTTTGCGGAATCCGGTGCGAGTTTTTACAATATCTGCGGTTCCCTGACATTTTATTGTAGTTATGACGTTGTACAGATAACCGTAGCCCCACGACCAGAAATGCAGATTTTCAACCTTTCCGCCCGTTTTTGCCATAAGCGTTTCTCCTGCCTTGATTTTGAGCGGTTTAGAGGTGAAAGTTGCGATATTTTTCCCGTCTAATTCTTGGATTTTTACTTCGTAAACAAATTCCTTATCGGCTGTATATTCGTTTTTTATTTCCGATTCGGCATAAACCATTGCAGCACGGCGCGTTATGTCTATTTCGCGGGCGTAAACATAGACTCCGGTCGTACCAAGATTGCTGTACAGCGGCAAAGTCTGATACAGCCGGTTTTTGACGTGCAAATAAACATTTTTGGGTATCCCGCCGTAATTGGCGTAGAAATTGCGGTCGTTCCACTGATAGTTCTGGCCGGTGCTTTCCTCTCGGTACTTCCACGAATTGTCGATGCGGACGGCAACAACATTATCTTCGTTGCCGAAGCCTACAAAATCGGAAATATCAAATCCGGAAGCCATAACCCCGTTTTCGTGCAGTCCGAGATAATGGCCGTTGATGTAAAACCGGCCTCCGAAGCGGATTCCCTCAAATTCGAGGAAAACTTTTTTGCCTTTATCTGCGGCCGACAGGCGGAAATGTTTGCGGTACCAGACGACAGTATCGGTATGTTCGGCTATGCTGACGCTGAAAGCCTGGCCTTCGTTGAAAGGGCGCGGCAGCGTGATTTTTTTCCATTTCGAATCGTCGAATTTGGGATTCAGATAGCGGCTGTCGTCGCCGATTTGAAGCAGCCAAGCGGAATTGAAATTGTATTTCATTCCCGAAAAATCCTGTCCGAAAAGCGCAAAAGCAAACAGCAGGGCAAGCAGTGAAATTGTTGTCCGTAATTTCATTATATCATTGATTTAGAACAATTTATTCCCGTTAATCAAAACATTTTTCAGAGTGAAATTTTTGATGAGCGAGGCGTCAATTTTAGCATTACCGGCCTGAATATCAAGATTTTCAAATGTAAAATCTGATAATGAGTACTGTTGCGAAGCCTCGACATTGAAAACTTTTCCGCATTGCAGGCTGATATTTTTCATCGTAACTTTTTGCGAGGACGAGCGTTTTATGTCTTTTTCCCCCTTCAAATCGAAAAATTGCAGCCAAGGCCGCACGTACAGCATATTTTCGGCATTTCCGCCAATGTCTTCGACAGTGATAAATTCGTAATTTTGCGGGGTATCGGGGCGCATTTTCAGCCAGAGCAGACGCTCGGCGCGGTCCACCTTGCAGCGACGCAAAACAATATTGTAGTTGTGAATCGACTCGCTTCCGCAGGTTAAAGCGCTGTGGCAGAAACCGTAAACATTGTCTTCGATAATGATGTTGCGGTTTTCGCCGTTAGCAGGGTCGGTGTCGGCCGATGGGCCTTTGCCGCCTTTGAGCGCGATAGCGTCGTCGTTTACAGACATATAGCAGTTTTTGACGAGGACGTTTTTGCAGGCGTCAATATCTATCGCATCCGAACTGGGAGCCTTTACCGGAGCGGCCGGCGCAAAAATCGAAACGCCCAGAATCTTGACATTTTCGCACTTGTAAATATGCGTAGTCCAGAACGGCGAATTTTCGAGCCTCACATCCGAAATTTGCACGTCGCGGCTGTTGGAAATATAAACGAGGCGGGGACGCTGCTCGTCCATATTCGTACATTGCGGATTCCATTTCCGGCGCAGCCAGAAGGCTTTCCAGTAGCGCAGCCCGTTGCCGTTGATTGTACCCTGTCCCGAAATCGTGAAGCCGTCCGCGCGGTCGGCATTGACAAGCGCTGCGAAATAATCGACCGACTGTCCTTCGATGCGGGTTTTGAGAACGGCAAAATTACTGACGTCGTCGCTGCCCTTCAAAACTGCGCCTGCTTCGAGATGCAGATGGGTAGCGGGTTTGAAGAATAGCGAGCCACTCAAAAAAACGCCTTTCGGAACGACTACCACTCCCCCGCCCGACCGCGCCGCCAAATCTATTACGGCCTGAATTGCTTCGGTTTGGACGCTCATGCTGTCGCCGGCCGCAACTCCGTAATCGGTTATCCTATAAGCCTTTCCGAGTTTGTTTATGTCGGTTTTTTCCGTTGTACGGAACCATTCGGGAATCGGCGAACCGTCGGGAAACACATCCTGCGCCCGCAGGGCGGAAGCGGAAAATATCAGAAAAACTGCAATTACGCTAATTAATATTTTGCATTTCATAATTTAATTTTTTTTCGTGCAAAATAAACGATTTTAACGATACCTTACAATAGAAAATCGTACAAAGAAATGGACAATAGTTTATTTCGGCCAATAAACAAGTACTCTAACAAGAAACGGCCGTCCAACTGTTGCCCATTTATAAATCGCTGTTAATTAAGCAGTTACTTGACTGGGGGGGGGCAGATGGGTAAATGCTTTTCAGAAACTGTTCCAGTTCGTCTTCGGGTTGCAGGCGGAGTTTTTTCTTCAAACTGTTTTTTTGTGTTTTCACCGTACCGTAAACTACGCGCAGCGATTTGGCAATTTCCTTGTTCGACACTCCGGTCAGGATATAGATGCAGTATTTCAAATCCAGAGGCGTCAGATTTGCGGGCTTGACGCGCTCTGCCAAACGCTTGTAAAATTCGGGATTTATTTCCGACACCAAACGGCGGAAGTCCTCAAATTCGCGGTCGTTAGCCGAATCATTTCTAATCAGTTGCTCTATTTCTTCAACGACGGCTTCATCCTCAATATGCTCGTGTATTTTTTTACATAAAATACTGATAATTTCCTTTTTACGGGCAACTTGCAGGCCGGTTGACAGCATTTCGCGGGTGGTGCGTTCGATTTCGAGTTTAAAAGCATTGGCTTCCGAGCGGGCTAATTTATGCAAAGCGTCGGCCGTTTTTGCCTTGCCTCTGAAATAAAAAAACAGGATAACAGAGGCCAAAACAGCAACCGCCGCCATAGTGGCATACCAGCGGTCACGGCTGCGAATAAATTCCAACTCCATTTCTTTCTTTTGCAATCCGTATTTGGTTTCCAATTTCAGGCGTTCTTCGGAATTGTCCTGACTGATATGATTCTGATATAAAGTAATATACGTATCAAGGGCTTCTGTGGCCTGTTGCCATCGTTTTGTATTTATGCACAGTTTCGCTAATTCATAATAGCAAGACGCTCTTTCTTCCAAGTCGAAAGAATCTGCTACTGCTAAATATTCATAAATATTTTTCTCTGCGGCATCGTAATGTTTTAAGGTCAAATTCATATAATATTTGACTGAAATCAACTTTTGCTGCACTACGTTAAGATTTGTTTCCTTTATGGCATCTTCGGCTTTGGCTAAATATGCCTCAATATCGCCTACATGAACGACATTAGGATATTTGGCGTTCAAAATGCAAAAAACATTGACCATATATAGGTAGGTATCTGCATAGATATAATCCGAATTTTCGTCCGCATATTCCATTGTTTCGCTGATAAATTTTGCAACATCGCTGCTTTTAGCCGGATTTTCAAGGTCAGCAAGAAGTCTGTAATTATAATAAGCGCGGTTAATGTTCGAGAAAGCAATTTTATTGGGGTCTTTTGTCTTTTCGGCAGCCTCAACTATCATTTCTATATATTTGTTTAAATTTTCTACGTCGGCTTTTCTGCGAAAATCTTCCAAAACTGAATAATATAGACGGTACAACAAAGAATATTTTTTGGGATTATTGTCCGACATTTGCTCTGCATATTCAATCGCTTTGAAAATATAATTTATTCCTTCGTTTTCGCGAAGCACAACCAACAAGGTATATCCATAATTATAATAGGCATAAGCCTTGCTCTCTGTATCCTCCACTGTTTGGGCTAAATAGAGCAGCGAGTCGGCAAGTTGCAAAATTCGCCGGGTATTTTTAGGATGTTCGTTGCATAATTTGGAAAGTTCTGCATTGTAAACGAAAATCATATTTTTCCTTTCGCCCAACTTCGCGACCAACAGCGAGGCATGGTCGAAATAGGCTTGCGAAACGACGCTGTCGCCGCGTTCATCATATTCCTGCGACAAATTCAGTAAAGACCTGACAAGTTCATTGCCGGAAATGTTGGGATTCTTTACTACATTCAGCAAAGAATCAAGATAACGAATCTCGCCCCGCTGCGCGATGCCGTCGAGAAAACACGAGGCAAAAATAAGCGCACAGACCAAAAATTTTTTGTTCTTATTCATCATAATTTTGAGTTCTTTAAGTTAGCGTTTGCAAATATACAATTTTTTCAAATTTTATTATCAAAAACATACGTTAAATGTGGACATTGAAAACCTTTACTCAAAAAAAAGTTAAAAGGTTAGTAAAAAAGTTAAGGTTTTGATTAAATTAAGCACTAACTAACTAATTAACTAACTAATAATATTAAAATAGACTATCATTGTCCATACATCCAATTCGTTTTTGATTATTTCATTATTTCGCTTATCCGCGAATACCGACCGCGCACAATTCCCTCATTATCAATAAGTATGAATGTAGGCGTGCCGACAACTCCATAATTTACGAAATTCTCGCCGTCGAAACCCTTGAAATCGCAATAGTTGTCTTTCCAAGCGATTTTTTGGGCTGTTTCTTCAAACAAATCTTTGTTTACATCGGCGGCTAACGAGATTATGCGGATTCGGTTATCCTCCAAAATCCTGTATTTTTCGTTCAGAATCCGGAGTTCGTTTTGGCAGTTGCCGCAATCGGAATCGTAGAACAGCAGCAGCGCGTTTTTCGGCTCGAAGTTTCCCCCGAAAAGCGCGAGCGGCGGGGCTTTCTGACCGATAAGCGGCATCAGCAGGCTGTCAAGCCCGAGTTGGGGCAACAGATTGTCTTTCCCATATTTAGCAAAAAGTTGCATGAGCCGGTTTGTGATATTGAGTTTTACAGTGCGGTCGGCGGTTCGTTCCAGTACGCGGCGTGGCTCGGCAAGCAGGGCCGAATCGCTGCCGGAAATGCTGAAAATCCAGTCGGAAGTGATTTTTTCCCACTGCCCGCTCGTATAAAGCGCTCCGAAATCGAGTTTGTTTTGTATGTAACCGCTGCGCTCGGCTCTTATTTCCTCGTCCGTCATCCCGAAGCGGCTGCCGCGGTAGTTGATGTAATCGAACATTTCGCAAAGTCGGGCGGCGTAGAGCGGGCTGCGGTGCAACCTGTCCTGCAAGGCGGCGTATTGCTGTTCCAAATTTCTCTTTTCCGACTGCGCCGACAGCGAGAAGGATTCGTAAGGCTTGTACAACTGCGTAACGTAGCCGAGCAGATTGTTTTTGCCCGTCAAAAGGCTTTGCTGCGTTATGTAGTCGATAACAAACTGATTTTCAGCAGTATTCTGATACGTAAACTGCGGTTTGCCTTCCGCTTCGCCGCCTGTAATCGTGAATTTGCCTTCGCCGTTAATCACTATATCGAGAGCGCCCGTTTTGCCGAAATCGAGAGTTGCTACGCCTCGAAAATCGGCTTTTCGAGCCGGAAAGACAAGGTCTGCCTTTCCGCTCGAATCGAGAGCCGATTTCAAAATAGTGTCTGCCTTCGTCCCTTCCCACAGATAGAGCAAGTATGCCTTATCCGCAAAATCCGGGAAACGGACGCTGACAATCTGTTGTGCTGTTAGAATGGAACTCCATGCTGGAAACAGTAGAACACACACAAATACACTGTAACTAACTTTCATATTCAAACTTGTTTATATAGGTATAAAAACATCAGGCAAATAAAAAAGAACATTGCTACTATCAATAGCGGAAAAACTCTGTAAATATATGCCAAAATCCTCTTCTTCTTAATCATCATGATTCGTTTTTTATATTTAATCATTTAATTATCAATTTTTTATGCAGCGCAATGCGAAGCCATGGGCGCGGTATCCTTTGACGGCGGGATTCAGATAATCCGTGTCGAGTTCGAAATACAGCGCATTATCGCCGATAATTTCGCCCGTCCAGTAACCGCCGCGTTCCCCTGCATAACGGAGTATGCCGCTGTCGGCCTTACGGCTGCCGACCGCAGGCAAAAACAGGGTAACAGTTTCGCCGTCGGGTTTTACCTCATAGCCGGCCGCTCCGTTGCTGCCTACGGCAGAACCGGGCTTCCACCAGGACCATGTGTTGGCGGTAGCCGATTCGGGGGAGCCGCCAATGGCGCCGCCTCGGAAAATAGCGCCGATGTCGCTGGAAGTCGGCAAACGCCAGCCGGTGCCGGGTTCCACCTCCGAAGTGCTGCTGCTGGTTGCCGGATAAAAGGTTGTATAAGTCAATCCGTCGGAGTTGATATGGGAGCAGGGGTCGTTGGGCAAAAAACGTTCTGTTGACCAAAGTCTGTCAGAAGCCAGATTTTTTGCTGCAACTGTAATCTCCGGAAACCAGTTATAAGCATTGCCCGCTACTGCAATAATAAATTTTCCGTAATAATTATTGGGGTCGGTACGCGAGATTTGATTTGCCGGATAAGCCTGGCTTGTGCCTATCAGGTTTCCGTTCTCTGTCACAGGAACCGCCAAAGTATCGTAGAGTATTGCCGCGCTGTTGCGCTTCTCGTGGCCGTCGCCAATGCGCCCCCATTGATAGAGGTCGCCGTACAGCGATTCTTCGCCGGCAACGTAAGTATATTCGCCGGTAGCGTCGTTGTAATCGCTGTGGGTTATCGCCGCGGCCTTCTGGTCGGCGATAGTCAGGCGGCTTGCGCCCAGATTGAAGCACAGGAAACTTACCCATTCGCCTTTCAGGTTTTTGCCTCCGCAACCTACGGCTATCTCGGCGGTATTGCTGACGGCCGAATCGCCGGTCAGGTTTTTAGCCACGCAATAATAGCGGTAAAAAGCGTTCTTCGAGGCGGTTTTTGTATTTGTCGAGTTGAGCGCGGCGGCTACTTTCGGCGTAAACGAGTTGGTATTGAATCCCGTTCCGTCGGCCGAAGTGCAAGGCTCGGCAATCTGCACGTGTATATTCTTGCCTGTAATCTTGTACCATTTGTATGTTTGCGGGCTGCTGGCGGAAGTTGTGTAAACGAGGGGAACTTCGGGTTCCGTACCCTGCTCGTAGAAAGTAAAAGCCTTGGGCTGCACCACGGTATGAACGTAAGTTTTAGGCGGGACGCACTCCGAAACCCAGTAGGAGCCGTTCCATTTGCAATAACCTTCGCAGATAATCGCGTCGGAATATCCGCTCAAAGGTATTCCGCTGTAATCGTAGATATAGACGAAAGCGCCGGTTTGCGCCGCCGTGTATTTGCTTTTGGCGGCATTCAGTTCGGTAAGCGTCATTCGCGGAGCGATAATGCCGTTGGGACTGTTGGCGTTGAGCGAACTGACGTCGAGCGTAGCGTCGGCCGGGACTTTTTCGCCGATTTTAACCTGTGCCTGCGCCGTATTTGCAAGAATTGCAAAAATTGCAATCGTATAGAAAAATATATTTTTCATCTTTACTTTATTTTAAATTTTACAAATAAAACTTTTTATTTAGCCTTTATGCAGCGGATTGCATCGCCTTCTGCGCGTACGCCCGAATAAGCCGGATTTACCGTTCCGCTGCTGCAAAACATACCCAAAGCAGAATTTCCGCTGATTGTGCTGCTCCAATAGTAGCCTGCGGAGCCTCCGTTGTATAAGTTTCCGCTCGTACTGTTCCGCGTTCCTCCGGCCGGCAAAAACAGGGTTGTAACGTTGCCGTCGGGCTTCAATTCATGGCCTTTTGCCCCATTTGTGTCGGCCGAGGTTCCTCCATCGTACCATACCCAAGTGTTTGCCATAGCGATGGAAGGCGCTCCGCTGACGGTACCGCCTCGGAACAGGCTCGACCATTCTTCCTGCTCCGGCATCCGCCATCCGGTGCCGGGTTCGGCCTGCGCAACAGTGGTCGGATAATAAGTCGTAAAAGTTGAGCCATCGATATTTATATGGGCGCAGGGGTCGTTGGGCAAAAAACGCGCCGAACGCCAGAGCAAGTCTGAATTTTGGGCGTTCAAGACGTCATTTATGTCAGGAAACCAGTTATAGGCGTTACCGCTGACAGATGTAATAAATTTGCCGTAAAACGTTGCGTCGGTGCGCGATACCTGATTTACGGGATAATTATAGCCGCTGATGAGCGCTCCGTTTTCGAGCGCCGGTTGCGAACCGGAAGCCCAGGCAACTACCGAACTGTTGCGTTTTTCGTGGCCGTCGCCGATGCGTCCCCATTGATAGAGGTCGCCGTACATATTTTCTTCGCCGCTGGCGTAGGTATATCGCCCGTTAGAGGAGTTATAATCGCTGTGGGTTATCGAAGCGGCTTTTTGCGCGGCTATTGTTTGCAGGCTTGCGCCCAGATTGAAGCACATAAACGGCATCCATTCGCCTTCTAAATTTTTTGCGCCGCAGCCTACCGCTATTTCGGCAACATCGCTCACTACGGAATCGCCGCTCGCATTTTTGGCCACGCAATAAAACTCGTAAAATCCGGTATTGGCGGCGTTGCGGGTAGTTCCGACAGTTACCGTCGGCAAAAACGAGCCGGTATTGAATCCGCTGCCGTCGGCGGCTGTGCATGGTTCGGATATGCGCACGTGTACGTTGCTTCCGGTTATTTTATACCATTGATAGGTTATTGCGCTGCTGCCTGTTGCGCTGAATACGAGAGCGTCTTCGGTTTCCGTACCCAGTTCGTAAAACGTAAAGGGCTTGGGCTGCGCGGCGATTTTAGCATAAGTTTTAGGTACGGCGCAGTTTGAAATCCACTGAATACCGTCCCAATAGATAAAACCTTCGCAGGTAACCATATCGGAATAGCCGGGTACTTGCGTGCCAATAGCATCGTAAATATAGACAAAAGCGCCGGTTTGTGCGGCGGTATATTTGCTTTGCGCTGCATTGAGTTCGGTCAAAGTCATCCGCGAGGTAAGTATTCCGGGCGCAGTAGCGGCGGTAGCGGCGGGTTTAACGTCGAGAGTAGCGGCGGGCGTAACGTTTTGCCCTATCGTAACCTGCGCCGACGCTTTATTTACGAGGCTTGCAAACAAAACGGCAAGCAAAAAGAATATTTTTTTCATTTTTCAATTATTTTATTTTCGTAACTTAATTTTTTATGCAGCGAATCGCCCTTCCGGTTGTCCGGTATGAATTATCGCCCGGATTTATGTTGCCGGTAACGGAGGCTTGAATCGACAGGTACATACACATAGAGCCGGTTATTGACGCCGAATTATAATGCCCGTTATTGCCTGCGTAAGTCAGCAGTGCACTGCTGTAATTACGGCTGCCAACGGCAATAAGGAAAAGAGTGGTAGTTTTACCGTCGGGCTGAATTTCATAGCCTTTCACTCCGTTAGGCCCGGTTCCGGAGCCGTTTGTTGCGCTGTTTACGTACAATTTCCAAGTATTGGCCATTGCGTCGGCGGCATAACCGCCGCTGTTTCCGCCTTTATATATGCTTCCCCATTCGTCGGCCGTAGGCATGCGCCAGCCGGTGCCGGATTCCACTTCCGAAGTGTTGCCGCCGGGTTCTGCCGCCGGATAGAATGTTGTATAAGTCAATCCGTCGGACTTGATATGGGCGCAGGGGTCGTTGGGCAAAAAGCGCGTCGATTTCCATAGCGCGTCGGCAGCCGCATTATTGGCGGCATTGGCAACATTGGGATACCAATTGCCTGAATTTGCCGTTATTCCGGTAATAAATTTTCCGTAATACCCCTGCGGGTCGGTACGGGATACCTGATTTTCGGGATATGCCTGGGTAGGGCCTATAATATTCCCGCTCTCGACTACGGGCGGATTTGCACTCCTGTATGCAATATTGGTGGAGTTGCGTTTCTCGTGTCCGTCGGCGATTCGTCCCCATTGAAACAGGTCGCCGTAAAGCGCTTCCTCGCCTGCAACATAAGTGTATCCTCCGCTTGTACCTCCTGAACCGTAGTCGGGATGGATAACATTAGCGTTTTTTTGCTGGTTGATGGAAAACAGGCTTGCACCCAGATTGTAGCACATAAACGAAATCCACTCGCCTTGCAGGTTTTTGGCTCCGCAGCCTACTGCAACCTCGGCAAGGTCGCTGATAATCGAATCGCCGGTAGTGTTTTTGGCCACGCAGTAGTAGCGGTAAAATCCGGTTTTAGAGGCTGTCCGCGTATTTGTCGTGTTCAGCGAGAGGGCGACCTTGGGCGTGAACGAGTTAGTGTTGAATCCCGTACCGTCGGTGGCGGTGCATTTCTCGGCAATGCGCACGTGAATGTTGTTGCCGGTAATCTTGTACCACTGATAAGTTATCGCGCTGCTGCCGCCCGCTACAAACAGGAGGGCTTCTTCGGGTTCAACCCCTTCTTCGTAAAAAGTGAAGGCTTTGGGTTGCCGCGAAGCAACAACGTAAGTGCGTAAGACGCTGCAATCGGAAATCCATGCAGCGCCGTCGAAATAGACATACCCCGTGCAGGTAATTCCGTCGGAATACCCCGGCAAAGTCGAGCCGCTGACGCTGGTAATATACACAAACGCGCCGCGTTGAGCAGGAGTGTATTTGCTACTGGCGGCGTTCAATTCTGCCAAAGTCATCCGCGGCGCGATAATTCCATCGGCCGGGGCAGTAGCAGAATCAGACATTCTAACGTCAAGTTTAGCGGCAGGCGAATCGTTTTTCCCTATTGTTACCTGCGCTTCAAGAGCGTTAAACAGGCTTGCGGCAAAGGCAAGCATTAAAAAAGGAATCCTTTTCATTTTTGATAATTATGTTAGTTCTACAATTCATACCAAATAGTCTTATTGTTTTTCAACCAAAAGTGAAGCCGTAACCTCGGCTTTTCATCAGAAAGCGCAAAGTTACGGCAAACTCGATATATCAACCTAATTTTATCGGGTATGAAATGGATAGGGTTTTGCAGAATTTGGTTAGGAAATGGGTAGGGATTTCCAAATTTTGGTTAGGATTTGGTTAGTATCCGGTATTTTTTGCCAAAAAATCACAAATTTTCCTCCAAAAAATCTATCACGCGGGTATAGAGATGACGGCGTGTTTCGCGACCCAAAATGCTGTGGTTTTTATCGGGATAAATCTGCATATCGAACTGCTTACCCAAATCTTCGAGGCGGCGGGCATAATACATCGTGTTCTGGAAATGCACGTTATCGTCCGCCGTTCCGTGAATCAGCAGCAGTTTTCCCTGCAAATTTCCGGCCAATGCGAGGGGCGAAGCGGCATTATATCCGCTCTCGTTTTCCTGCGGAGTACGCATAAACCGTTCTGTATAAACAGAATCGTAAAAACGCCAGTCGGTTACGGGCGCAATGGCAACGCCGGCCTTGAAAACTCCGCCGCCGCGCGAAAGCGACATCAGCACGTTGTAACCGCCGAAACTCCATCCCCATATCGCAATCCGCGAGGCGTCGATAAAGGGCTGCGAACCAAGGTATTTGGCGGCTGCCGCCTGGTCGTCGGATTCCATAATGCCGAGTTTCAGGTAGGTTTGTTTGCGAAATTCCGCTCCTCGCGCTCCTGTTCCGCGTCCATCTACTGCAGCTATGATAAATCCCTGATTAGCAAGGTAATTGCACCAGTCCATCTCGTAGCGGTCGAGGACAGTCTGCGAATCGGGGCCGCTGTACTGCACCATCAGCAGCGGGTATTGGCGCGACGGCTCGAAATCGGCGGGCTTAATAATCCAGCCGTTCAGCGTTTCGCCCGAAGGAATTTTGAATGTAAAAAACTCCTTTTTCGGCAGGGAAACGGTTTTCAGCAAATCGGCAAGCGCGGCGTTGTCGGCAATAGTTCTCACCGTTTTGCCGTTAGCGTCGCAAAGCGTTATGACAGAAGGAGTTTCAGCGTTTGAAAACCGGTTTGTAAAATACTTGAAACCTCCGCCGAAAGCAGCCGAATTGTTGCCTGCCTGCGTGGAAAGTTTAGTCTTAACTCCCTTTTCATCAACCTTATACACTTCGCGGCGGAGCGGACTTTCGGCAGCCGCTTGAAAATATGCTGTCCCCGTTACGGCATTGTAGCCGTAAAATGCGGTAACGTCCCAGTCGCCCGAAGTCAGTTGCTTTTGCAAAACTCCGTTTATGGAATAAAGATAGATATGGGAAAATCCGCTTTTCTCGCTAACATACAGGAACTTATCCTTTGTAAACCGAATATCGCGAATCCAGTCGGAATCGATGTAATATTTATCCTCGTCGCGCAAAATCAGTTTGCAGACTGTCGATTTTGGATTTGCAAAATAGAGGTCGAAGCGGTTCTGGTGCCGGTTAAGCGTCATAACGGCAAGTTGGTCGATGTTTTCCGTAAAACGGATTTCCGGAATATAGCCGTCGGCGTCGAGGGGAACTTCCATTTTCCGGGTGGTTTTGGCCTCGGTGTCGTAAGCGTAAACGGCTACAACAGAGTTGTTTTCACCCGGTTTAGGATATTTGTAACTGTAAAATCCGGGATACAGCGAGCCGTCGAACTCCTGAAAACGGTAAAGCGGCACCTGCGATTCGTCGGTTTTCACGAAAGCCAGAAAGCGGCTGTCGGCCGACCACGACATCAGTTTCGCAGTCGAAAATTCCTCCTCGTAAACCCAGTCGGTGGCTCCGTTTATGATTTTTCCGGCCTCGCCGTCTTTGGTAATCTGCGATTCGGTATCGTAGTCGAATTTTTTGAGGAAAATATTGTTGTCGCGCACGAAAGCGCACATCCGGCCGTCGGGCGAGAAAGTCGGGAACATTATTTTTCCGTCCTGCTCCGTGAGCGGTTTCAGGTAATTGCGGCGGGTATCGTATTCGTAAAAACGGGCTTTCCATGAGCGGCGGTAAATGCTTTCGCTGTCGGTATAAACCAAAATCCGGGTGCCGGTGGAGTTGATTTCGTAGCCGTCGATTTTGTCCAAATGCGTTTCGCGGGCGCGGTCGGCGTGAAATAGCGTATCGACCGTTGCGCCGGTGCGGTAAGCGCATTTCAGGACGGCTTTCCGGTCGGAACTGAGGCGGGTAAAATATTCCGGGTCGCTGGTCGGGCGCATTTCTTCGGAGCCTCGCGGGGAATATTTCCCTTCGAGTATATCCTTCAATACGAGCGAGTTACTGCCTGTTTGTGCGCTCGCAAGGCAAAATGCGGCGAGCAGAAATAACGTTAAAAATGAAGATTTCATAATATTTTGCTTAAAACTTTGGCGCAAAATTACAAAAAAAATTTTTATCTTTGCAAAGTTTAGAAATAGATGTGTATGATTATGAAATTGACATTCAAAAAGGCCGTAATAATCATTTTAACTGTAACGAGTTGCTACTCATCTGCTTACGCGTGGATTCCACCTTGGAAGCGCGATATTTTTAATTTCTGCAAGGCAACCGTTGACAGAAAGAATTTTACTGATTCAATCCCGTTTGAATTTATCAATAACAGGATAATTATTCCGGTTATAATCGAGGGCGATACTCTGCGCTATATATTTGATACAGGCGCAAGTATGACCATCAC
>JAISUN010000109.1 GCA_031272085.1 Dysgonamonadaceae bacterium
ACTGTTTCTTCCACAGGCGTTTGCGCATCGTAACGATGGCTGTAAAAAATATCGAAATATTCAAGTCCGGTGCGTTTTAAACTTTGGTCGATGCTGGCCATCAAATATTTGCGAGAACCACCGTCGCCATACGGGCCGTCCCACATCAGATGTCCGGCTTTTGAGGAAATAATCAACTCGTCGCGGTGAGATTTCAGTTCCTTTGCCAAAATCTTGCCGAAATTCGCTTCCGCACTTCCGGGAGGAGGGCCATAGTTATTTGCCAAATCGAAATGCGTAATCCCCTGTTCGAAAGCGCACAAAACGATGTCTTTGGCAACGGAAAAATCGTCAACGTCGCCAAAATTATGCCACAACCCCAACGAAATTTGGGGAAGTTGCAATCCGCTGTCGCCACAATATTTATATTTCATATTCTTTATTTTATAGTAAACAATCGCAAATTTTTATTTATTTATTTCAAATTTATGCTCGCCGGAGCCTATTTTTCGGGCGAAAGTAAAACTCTTAATATCAGGAATATAAACTTCTGCTTCCATATTTGCGGGAATTTTAACTGTCAACGAATAAATTTCGGCGTCGTTGTGTATTTCCACCTCAATGTTGCCTTTTATTGTTGGAATATTGGCTGTAACAAACGTCAAATCAGCAATTTGAGGTTTTATTTTTACAAGTTCGAAAGCGGGCGATAGCGGCTCTACTCCGACAAGTCGGCGCGGGATGATATTCGCAGGAACGGCTCCCCAAGCGTGATTCCAGTCCTGATTGGGCTTGTAGCGGTTATCCCAGGCTTCGAGCGTGATTGTCGAGCCAACCCGAAGCATATTGTACCAAGAGCGGTCGTCGGTTTTTGTCAGCATTTTCAGGGCATAATCGGCATCATTGGCGTTGTACAGCGCTTCGAGCAAAAATTGCGCCCCGTAAACGCTGCAAGCCATTCCACGCGATTCTATAAACCGAATCACGCTTGCACAGCAGTTTTCCGGAACTAAACCAAAGGCAAGCGCAAACATATTGGCGTGAAGCGAAGCGTGCGGCTCCCCTACCCCGTCGGTATAATACCCTAATTCACTGTTATAGAATAATTTATTAAATATTTCCTTAAAACTTTCCGCTTCTTTTCTGAAAAATTCTGTTTCTTGCGGCAAATTCAAGGCCTCTGAAATTCGGCTCATAAGTTTCAGAGTTTCAAAATGATAGGCGTTTATAACCGCGTTAAAATCAGTGAAAACAAAGCCGTCCGATTCGCCTTTTGCGCCAAAAACGCCTGTCTGCGGCCAATCGACAATATCGCGAATCTCGCCCTTATAGCGTATCGAACGCTGAAAATCTTCGTTTTGCAAGCCGGTTTTGGTGCTTATCAATCCGTTGCTTTCCCGCAATGCAAGGAGGGTTCGCGCTTTCAAAACATCAAAATTCTCTTTCAGAGAACGGCTGTCACCTGTGTAAAGATAATCGTTCCACGCAATCATCACGGCCTGCATAATCCACTCTGTTGGCCAAGTCGGGTGCAGGAGCAGGTACTCGCTTGTGCGCCGCGCCATCGAGAACTCGCGGTCAACTCCGTAATGGCAAAGTTGATTTATCAGCGCATCCGCTTCGTAAGGTATCCGCTCTCGGTCGCCATCGATATAAATGCCTGTAAATGAGGTTGCTTTGATGGAATACTTACACAATTCCCAAATTTGATTCAGAGTATCGTTGCTGCACTTGAAATCCGCTGTTAGTACATCAAAAGGATTGGTTACAACATCCCTGAAAATATTACCGGAGTTAATGTCTCTTTCGTAAGATTCTATCTCACAATACCTGAACGGAAAAACTTCGCCGATATAATCCGGCATTTTTATTGCCGAAGCGCCGGTATTTCGTTTGTCGGGAAAATTAACAATTCTGTATGTGTTAATATTTTGCGATAAATTAAGTTCATATTTTCGATAGCGGACGGTTCCCTCCGGCTCGCGGTCAATTCGACCGTTTTTCAAGGCTTCGCCAAGATGAACGGTAATTTTTTGACCGGAAACATCTGATTCAAGCGTCAGAAAAAGTTGTCCAAAAGCGTCTTTGCCAAAATCAACGAGTTTTGTTTCAGCATCTATTTCCTTGATTGACAGCGGATTCTCTCGTGTTTTCACAAGAGGATAAAAAGAGGCTGCATAATCTTTCATTTCCATTGCGGTGCGAAAAGCCTTAATATCAGACCATTGCGCTTCATTTTCGGCATTTGTAAGGCTTTTTACTCTCCAAAAATAATTTTTCTCGCCTTCAAGCGGTTTTCCGCTGTAAATAACTGATGATGAAGTATTTGAAGTTATTTCGCCACTATCCCAAATATTACCGTCGAGAGAATCTGCTTTTTGGTAAGAATCGGAAACAATGATATGGTATGCAATTTGCTTAATACCAGCGTTTTCAGTCGAAGGAACAATCCAAGAAAACGAGGGAAAACGAGAACGGATTTCGGCAAAATGAGGATTAAGAGAGGCTATATCTGCCTGCCACACAGGAATATCCGTCGCATAACCGTCGTAGCAAGTCATTTCCGTATGTTCGAGCAAATCAGTCATCAATCCGTATGGTTTCGAGGACTGCGAAAACATACAGAACGCTGATAATAAGCAAATTATGGATACTAACCACTTCATTCTCAATTCTCAATTCTCAATTCTCAATTCTCAATTCTCAATTCTCAATTCTCAATTCCTAATTCCCCATCCAGACCGCCATTTCCGAAGCCCCGCGATTCGACCATGAGTAGTAGGGAATCAGGGTTTGCCCATTGAAAGTCAGTACCTGCGCGGGTTTCAGAAAATCGGGGTAATTAATTTTGTCAGAAGCGTTTACCTCCAAGGGTTTTTCCGAGCAATAGACAATCGGTCCGCGTTCGACGGCATATTTGCCTGCATCATCGGTTACAAGCGGATTTGCTTCAACCGTGCGCGTTTCCATAGAAAAATCTAAGGTGATTTTATCGCCTTTTTTCCAACTTCTCGTTATTTCAACGTAGCCGTCCTGAGATGGCTTTGCCTTGGCCGTCCCAAGCGCTTTCCCGTTGATTTTTACGGAATAAGCCTTGCTGCCTTTTTCGTTGGAATAGTGATACAGCCCGTCTTCCGCAATTTCGTTGCGAACCCACGACGGGATGCGGATTTTCACCGTAAATTCCGTCTGTTTGTCGGGATTAACTGCAATTTCAACTTTCCCGTTCCATGGATAATCGGTCTTTTGTTCGATGTCGATAATCCGGCTTCCAAACTCGATTTTCGCTTTGTTGGCGATAAAAAGATTTACATAAATTGCCCCCCTGTCTCCTGAAAGCGGCGTCTGGGTGGCATAAATCAGATTCGGCACGTAAGGCAAAAATCGGATAAGGTTTGTCGGGCAGCAGGAGCAGTCGAACCACGCCCCACGCGTAAGCAAACCCTGATTGAATCGGTATTTGCCGTCGGACGCAAGCGGATTGCAATAGAAAAA
>JAISUN010000127.1 GCA_031272085.1 Dysgonamonadaceae bacterium
GGTCGAGGGCGCTGCCTTACTTCGTAAAGACGGAGTGAAAGTCCGCATTGTATCAGTGCCTTCCGAAGGTTTGTTCCGCTCGCAACCGAAAGAATATCAGGATTCGGTAATTATTCCGGACAAGAAAATTTTCGGCCTCACTGCCGGTATTCCCGCAACTTTACAGGGATTAGTCGGCGACAAAGGCAAAATCCACGGACTTGAATCTTTCGGATTTTCCGCTCCATATAAGGTTTTGGACGAAAAACTCGGTTTTACGGGAGAGAATGTTTACAAGATTGTAAAGGCAATGATATAATGGCAAATATTAAAATAGGATTAGCCTCCGACCACGCGGGTTTCGAGTTAAAAGAACGCATCAAGCGGTTTCTCGAAAAACAGGGATATTCCTGCGTGGATTACGGGACTTACTCGAAAGAGAGCGTCAGTTACGCTTTTTTCGGCCATCAGTTGGCAAACGCTGTTGAAAAAAAAGACGTCAGCCTCGGAATTGCAGTTTGCGGCTCCGGAAACGGGATAAATATGGCGCTCAACAAGCATCAGGGAATCCGCTCGGCGCTGTGCTGGAACGAGGATATCGCATATTACGCCCGCGCCCACAACGATGCGAATGTCCTTGCCTTGCCCGGCCGGTTTATTTCCACGGAAACAGCCAAAAAGATGGTTACAAAATTTTTAAATACCCCATTTGAAGGTGGTCGGCATAAGCAACGAATTGACGCAATTCCTTTAAATTGCTGACAAAAAGTGCGTATTCCCATAAAAATACTACATTTTTGGTATTGCAGGTATGGATTAAAATCCGTATCTTTGCAGCGATATTATTAACAAGCATAAAATTTATGTGTATGAAAAAGTTATTTTTTGCCGCAATAATTCTGTTTATCGGAATTTCCGGCCTCGAAGCGCAGGAACTCCCTTCGGTAAAATTGAAAGATATTAGCGGAAAAACAATAGATACTTCCAAACTGTCGAATGGAGGTAAACCGTTCATAATCAGTTTCTTTGCAACATGGTGCAAGCCCTGTCTGCGCGAACTGGCAGCAATCAACGAGGTTTATGCCGACTGGCAGGAAGAAACGGGCGTAAAACTTTTCGCAGTTTCGATTGACGAAGGGCAAAACTCCTTGAAAGTGGCTCCGGCAGTGAAATCCTACGGTTGGGAATACGAGGTTTTGCTCGACCCTAACGGCGATTTCAAGCGGGCTTTGAGCGTAAATCTTATTCCGGCAACCTTTGTAGTGGACGGAAACGGCAAGATTGCCCACACACATTCAGGCTATACAAGCGGCTCGGAAGAGAAACTGATTGAGGAAGTACGAAAATTGATAAAAAAATAATTGAAGAAGATAAAGATGAGGAGGATTTTATTTTTTGGCGTCTTCGGACTGCTCGCTGTTAATGCGCTTTTTGCGCAGGAAGAAAGCAAATTTCCGATAGCCTTTCACGGCAGTATTCAAACGGACATCCTGTTTCCGCAGGCCGATTCCGTGATTGGAGCCAAAGAATACGACCAATTCGCACTCACAAACACCTACGCCGATTTGAACCTGACAAGCGCTTACGTCGAAGCCGGAACTCGCTTCGAGTTCCTGAAATACCCGCTTCCGGGCTACGAAGACGTGGGTTTCGACGGCTACGGATTCCCATTTTTTTACGCTACCGGAAAATACAAAACGGCAAGGCTGACGGTCGGCGATTTTTATGACCAGTTCGGCAGCGGCCTGATTTTCCGTACTTACGAAGACCGCAACATCGGCATCGACAACTCATTGCGAGGCGGACGGCTCTATATCGAACCCCTCAAAGGAGCAAGGCTGAAAGTCCTTGGCGGGCAGCAACGCCGCTATTGGACGCATAATTCCGGTTATGTTGCCGGAACCGATTTGGAACTGAATATCGACCGCTGGATTCGCAAAATGGAAGAATCAGACGCCTATCTGCTTGTGGGAGGCTCGTTTGTAACAAAACACGAAGACGGCGAAGACGAGGTTATCATCACCGATGCCCAACACAAACTGAATTTGCCAGACAACGTAGGCGCTTACGACCTGCGAATGACCTTTCAGAAAGGCTTTTACACCTTTTTGGCGGAATATGCAGGCAAAGCCAACGACCCCTCGAAAGACAACGAATATATCTACAAAAAAGGGAGCGCACTCTTGCTGTCAGGCTCATATTCAGGCAATAATGCAAGCCTGCTCGTTCAGGCAAAACGAAGCGACAATATGTCGTTCCGCAGCAAACGTTCGGACTTGAAAAACCCATCGTTTATCAATCGTTTGCCCGCTTTTACGGCGCAGCAGACATACGCGCTCGCGGCTCTGTATCCTTATGCCACGCAACCCGACGGCGAATGGGCGTTTCAGAGCGCATTTTCATACAATTTCAAACGCAAAACCGCTCTGGGCGGAAAATACGGCACAATAGTAAGGATAAATACCTCGTATATCCGAAACATCGATAAACAGTACGTTGTGGATGATTACGGCTGGGACAATCCCGCAAGCATTCTGGCTCTGCGCGGCACCGAAGGCTACACGTCATCTTTTTTTAAACTTGGTAAAGAACTGTATTACAGGGATTTAAATATCAGTATCGACAAGAAGTTAAGTCAGGATTTCAAACTTAACCTCTTTTATATGAATCAATATATTGATTTGGGCGTTGTCCGCCGCGAAATCGGGGTTGTAAAATCGAATATCTTTGTGGCGGAAGGAAAATATCAGTTCAACAAAAAGGCGACTTTACGGACTGAACTGCAATACCTTGCAACTCGGCAGGACGAGGGCGACTGGCTGTGCGGAGTAGCGGAACTCTCTCTGCTTCCGTACTTTATGTTTACACTCTCGGATATGTACAATGTAGGGCTGACCGATGTTCATTACTACCGCGCAATGGTAACTTTTACCCGCGGTTCGCACTTCATTCAGGCAGGCTACGGCAGGACGCGTGCCGGACGCGACTGTTCAGGCGGAGTTTGCCGCGACGTTCCGGCCGCCAAAGGCTTTACCCTCTCGTATAATTATAATTTTTAACTGTCTAAATAACAGGATGTTATAATAAAAAATCAGAAAAAGATGAACAAAATAAATAATTCTCAATTCTCAATTCTCAATTTTCAATTAATCGCCGCTTTCCTGCTGCTGTCAGTTTCGTCGTGCGACGTGATTCCGGAAAACGAGCGGATAGTTGATATGGAAAAAGTTGTGCCGCTGAAAAAGGTGTTGCTGCTCGATTTTACCGACCAGGCTTGCCCAAACTGTCCGAAGGCGGGCGTGGAAGTCAATACATTGAAAGACAATTACGGCAGCGATTTTGTTCCGGTTACGATTCACGCTTCATCGCGCAAACTGCCTTTGGTTACGACCGACGGCAATACTTACGACGTTTATTTCAAAACCCGCGACGCCGGACATCCGGCCGGAGTGATTGACGGAAAAATGCAGCCCGATTTCTATAAATGGGGAGGCGACGTGTTAGCAAGATTCAATGTTGTTTCTTCGTTAAATATTTCATTATCAACAGAATATAACTCATCGAGCCGGGAATTGAAAATAACATCCGACATCAAGGCTCTGAAAAATATTTCGGGAGCCAAAATGCTGATTTGGATTATAGAAGATAATATCGTGGCCTTGCAATTAGTTGATAATACGACAGTTCCCGACTATCTGCACCGCCATATTTTCCGCGCGGCGGTCAATTCTACCTGGGGCGAGGCGCTGGAACTGAAGGTCGGCGAAACGAAAACTGCCGAACACAGTCTCACGCTCGACGCTGCTTGGAAATCGGACGATATTTCGGTTGTGGCTTTCGTTTACGACGCCACTACCGATGCGGTTTACGACGTTCAGGAAACAAAAATTTCGGAAAATTAAAAACATAAGAATATGAATAAATTAACTACTTTATTATTAGCGCTTTGCATATTTGCAGGCTCTGCGGCGGCTCAAACTCTCGCTTTTATAAAGGACGGAGTTGCGTTGCCGAATAATGCGGAATTTACGGTGTCTAAAACAACTTACGATGAGTTCGGCGGGCTGGTTTTGGAATCGGGACTTTCCCTGCAAAATCTGACAGGGGAAAAGGTGCAGACAACTGCCCTTCAAAGAGTTGAAATTGCGCCTCCAAGCGAAGATTACGGCATTTTGAACTTCTGTTTCGACCGTTGTCAGGAAGGAAATCAAGACCGTATGCAAACAAAAGAACTTACGGCACACCAACTTATGACGCCGCCCGAATTTCATCTTTGCTATTTTCCGTATGACGAGAAATATTATCAGGTGAAAGTCCGCTACGAAGTAATTCCCGAAGGCGGCGAACCGGTCGCTGTTACGGTTACTTACGATTTTAATGCCGATTCCGGAACGGGAATAAAGGCAATCTCGAAAGACGATGTAGTTGCTTTTCAGGAAGGAAATCATTTGAAGTTTAAGTTTGACGTTGATTATTCTTCCCTGCAATTAGACGTTTATTCAATATTAGGCAACAGGCTTATTAACAAGGTTTTGAACGGCTCGAAAGGCGAATATGCCCTTCCGCTGAATCTCAACCGCGGCATATATGTCTGGTCCTTGAAAATTGACGGTAAAGTTCTGATTACAAGGAAAATAATTATCAGATAACATTTTTAATAATTTAAATTTTTATTTTTATGAAACATTTTTACTTTTTACTTTTCGCATTGTTTTCATTAAGCAACGCTTACGCGCAAAAGGCCATGGACGGCAGGTTTGCGCCCGAATCCCCGGTAGCGGGCGTTTCAGAATACGCCGATGCCGCCGCAACGGACGATGTTACGCTTTCGTGGCTGACTTCGGAAACTATGGCCACCTCTTACGGCAACGGTTCGGCCAAAATGAACCTCGCCGCCTTTATGGAGGTTGAAATATCTGACTATGAAAGTTTTAACGGCACCGGTAAAAATCCGGAAACAATAAAGTCAATAAACTTTTATCTTGCAGCGAGTTACGTTTCCAATATAACGGAATTGAAGGCTGTTATTCGACAAGGAAATACTCTGGCAACTTCAACTGTCGTTTACGAACAAGCAACTACTGTTGCAGGCGGATGGAATTATGTAGATTTGACAACTCCATACACAATCGACAAAACCAAAAATTTATATATTGGTTATCAAGTAGTTACATCCGGAGCCGGATATCCTTTGGCCGTATCGGCTGGAACAAATTCTAAACAGGCCTGGGTAATTTCAACAAGCACGACAGAAACAGTAACCAATATAGTTTCCGACCAGGGATACAGTTATAACTTCATAATCAAGGCAGTAGCCACAGCATCCGACGCATACGCCAACGGAATTATTTTGAAATCGGTAGATATTCCAAGTTATGCCATAGTAAATGACGAGGTTGAAGTGAAAGGCGTTGTCCAAAACATTGGTTCACAGCCATTAACCTCGTTCACTGCACAATACAGCGTTGATGGGGGCGCTCCGGTTGAATATCACGCAACAGGCTTAAATGTCGCCCTCGGAAGTACATATTCATTTACATTCCCGACAAAATTCAAACTTACAGAAGCAAAAACTTATTCGTTTAATGTTGCTGTAAGTTTGCCGAATGAGGATGCAAACGGCATTGGCGCTCAAAAAACGCTTACCTCGACTGTCAGCGCATACGCTAATATTGTGCAGCGGGTAGTTCTTCACGAAAGTTTCACAAGTTCGACTTGCGGCCCCTGCAAAGCCGGAAATGAGAATTTGTTAAGCGTTCTCAATTCTGTCGATGAAACAAAGTGGGCAAATATCCGCTATCAGATGTATTGGCCATCGACCGGCGACCCCTATTTTACGATGGAAGGATATAGCAGAAAAACGTTCTACGGCGTATCTTCCGTGCCTGAATTGGAAGTTGACGGAAACCAGTTTAACAACCATCCCGGCAACCTCTCCGTTGCTCTTTTCAACCAATTTGCCGCTATTCCGGCTGCTGCAACTGCAAGCGCAAGTGCAGAAATTGCCGAAAAAACGGTAAAAGCCAAGATAACTTTTACTCCGGTAACGACTTTGGACGTTCAAAATCTTCGCATTTTTGCCGCCATTGCCGAAAAAACGACAACAAAAAACAAGAAAACAAACGGCGAAACGCTGTTCCACAACGTTATGAAGAAATTTTTAACTTCGGCCGACGGAAACGCTGTTCCAAAATTTGAAAACGGAGTTCCTGTAAGTTTCGATTACGAATATACTTTCAACGGGGAGTATCGTTTGCCTGCCGCGGCAGTCAATTCGAGCGGCCAATATATCGGCATCAACAACGATACCGAAAATTCGGTAGAAGATTTTAGCAATCTGATTGTTGTTTACTGGATTCAAAATATTCAGAATAAGGACGTTTTGCAGGCCGGAAAAGTCGATGTTTCGGATTATTTGGCAATCGGCGCGGCCTCGGTCAGTCCGGTTAATGTTTATCCGACTTTGTCTAACGGAAAAATCAACGTTGCAACGCCGGCAAGCGCTACCGTTAAGATTTCCGATTTGAGCGGCAGAACGCTGGCAACCTACAAATCAAGCGGCAATCTGACCGTAGATTTGAATTACGCTAACGGCATCTATTTGGTAATTGTCGAGAGCGGCGGACAAACAAGCGTCAAAAAAATTATTCTTACGAAGTAAGAAAATTCTTTTCTTAAATAAAAATCGGCAACCTTTTCGAGGGGTTGCCGATTTTTATTTTATTTTACAATTATTTTTCAAACAACCGACTTTAAACTCATATCAAGGCTTTTGACCGAATGAGTGAGGGCACCGACAGAGATGAAATCAACGCCTGTTTCGGCGTAATCGCGGATGGTGTCGAATGTTATGCCGCCCGAAGATTCGAGTTCGTAACGTCCGGCTACGAGTTCCACGGCTTTGCGGGTGGTCGGCACGTCGAAATTATCAAGCATTATGCGGTTAACTCCGCCAACTGTAAGGACTTGCTGCAATTCGTCGAGGTTGCGGACTTCAATTTCTATCGGCAATTCCTTTCCGATTGTCCAGAGGTACTGTTTTGCACGGACTATTGCTTTTTCTATTCCTCCGGCGAAGTCTATGTGATTGTCTTTCAGCAGAATCATATCGAAAAGGCCGATTCGGTGGTTGGTTCCTCCGCCGATTCGGACGGCTTCTTTTTCCATAATTCTCATTCCGGGAGTGGTTTTGCGGGTGTCGAGGACGCGGGCTTTCGTGCCTTCGAGTTTTTTTACGTAACGGCGCGTTACAGTGGCAATTCCGCTCATCCGTTGCATCACGTTCAGCACTAAACGCTCGGTTTGAAGCAGGGAGCGCACTTTTCCCTCGACGGTAAACGCAATGTCGCCGTATTTCACTTCGGCTCCGTCGCGGATAAAAATTTCCATTTTCAGGGCGGGGTCGAAATGGTGAAAAATCCGCTCTGCCATATCCACTCCGGCTAAAACGCCGTCTTCCTTGACAATCAGACGAACTTTCCCTTCTGCCGTTTCGGGAACGGCGCTCAACGTCGTGTGGTCGCCATCCCCGATATCTTCGGCAAAAGCAAGACGGATAAGTTCATCAATCAGTTTGTCGTTGATATTTTCCGTCATAACTGCAATTATTTTAATCCGAGTTTTTTCTGTAAATCTTTGGGTATAGCGTCTTTATGAACAACTATACTGATAGTTTTGTATTCTACAAAGGGAACGGAAGCATACCAGGTTCCTTTGTAGGTTCCGGCCGGTCCCCAAGAGTTTTTTACAAGATAATACTTGCTGCCGTTCTGGTCTTTGGCGGTTCCGTAAATCAACATTCCGTGGTCGTCGGTGGTTTCGTAGTTGTCGAAACCTTCCTGACGCATTTGCTGGTCGATTTTGCGTTCGGGAACGGGGCCTGACAGGTTGGCAATGCGGTTTTGCAACTCTTCTTTCGACACTCCAACCCAGCGTTCCTGGTCGGAACCGGCAGTTTCAACAGCATCGGCGTCGGGTACGATGGCTATTCCCTTGCGGTTGAAGCCTTTTTCGCTAACGTCGGAAGCCCACGCAACAGTATAACCTTTATCTAACGCATTATCAAGTACTTGCATCATTTCTTCGAGGGGCAGGTTATAAGATTCAGCCCAGCGCCAGTTGTCGGGAATTTCTACCGCAAACGAAGTGTAGAACGGATGATGAGTGAAAGATGTAATAGAAACATAATTATCGGTATTAATGCCAAGTTCGGACGCAAATGATTTCGGGGTATAGGTTTTTCCCTTGTACTGAAATGATTCGGGCGCCTTGCCGAGGTAAGCGTCGAGGATTCCCTTGTAGCCGTTCAGCCAGGCCGACGAAAGTTTTTTGTTGGGATTTTTTATAATCACGCCGCCGTAAGCCTTTACCAGAGCGTCCAATTCGCCGTGGCGGTGAATGGTATCGCCGTAATTGAGGCCGGTTTGAACATCGTTCGGAACAATGCCGTAATCGCGGATGCAGTCGAGAACATCGGCAAACGAGCCACCGCCGGCAAGAGTAGTTTCGCCGTGCATACGGACATATTTTACCAATTTATCGACATAATTTTGATAAACCACGTACATTTCGGAAAGGTCGTACTCGCCTTTTCCCATTCTCAACAGTTCGGATTCGATAAATCCAATGCCGGAAAAACTCCAACAAGTGCCTGACGAAGACTGATTTTTGACCGGAGTTATCGGCAAAGCCTTAACCGTTGTAAACTCAAAAGTATCGACCTTTGCCTTTTCCTGCGCAAAAACCGACAGGCAAAAAACCAGCATTGCTGGCAGAATAAATCGCTTCATATAAAATAAATTATAGGTATTAAAATTAAAATTTCGTACAAAGATACGGTTTTTTCCTGAAATTTGTATAATTTTGCAGCGTTATGAAGAAAATTATTTCGGTATTCAGTCTTCTGCTTGTTTTCTGCAATCTTGTTGCGGAAGACGGCAACGCGCTCGTTTACAAAATAAATATCAACTCCGAAATCAACACTACATCGCGCCTGTACCTGCAAAAAGGCCTGAAAGAGGCCAAAACGATGAATGCCGATGCGGTTCTGCTCCACCTCAATACTTACGGAGGCGCGGTTGTGGACGCCGATTCTATGCGGTCGGCCATACTTTACAGTCCGATTCCGGTCAGCGTTTTTATCGACAACAATGCCGCTTCGGCAGGGGCTTTGATAGCGATTGCCTGCAAAAATATCTATATGCGCGAAGGGGCGAATATAGGCGCGGCAACGGTTGTGAGCGGGCAAACCGGCGAGGCGATGCCCGACAAATACCAGTCGTATATGCGCTCGATAATCCGTTCTACGGCCGAAGCGCACGGCAAAAAAACGGAAATTATTGACGGCGACACGATAGAAAAATGGATTCGCGACCCGCAAATAGCGGAAGCAATGGTGGACGAGCGGATTTTCGTTCCAAACGTCATAGATTCCGGCAAAGTGCTGACCCTGACGGCTAACGAGGCCGTCAAACTCGGCTTCTGCGAAGGAATTGCCGAAACCGAAAGCGAGGTTATCCAAAAAATGGGATACACAAATTATACTACCGCCGAATTCCGCCCAAGTTTCGCCGACACATTGAAGGGATTTTTGATGAATCCGGCATTTCAGGCCGTTTTGATAATGATTATCGTAGCGGGGATATATTTTGAACTGCAAACTCCCGGAATCGGCTTCCCGACGTTGGCCGCCGTAATTGCAGCCGTGCTGTACTTCACTCCGCTTTATATCGACGGATTGGTGCAAAACTGGGAAATTGTGATTTTTATCATAGGAATTGGGCTGCTTTTGGTTGAAATATTTGTCATTCCGGGCTTCGGAATAACCGGCGTCAGCGGGATAATCTGCATTGCGGCGGGCCTGATTTTCGCGCTTTTGGACAACGATTTGTTCACTTTCCGCGAAGTAAGGACGCCGAATATTTCCCGTTCCATACTGACTGTCGTTTCGGGGATGTTTCTGGGATTTGCGCTTATCCTCTGGCTCTCGTCGCGGATTGGCGAAAAAGGAATGTTCCGCAAAATAGCGCTTACCGCCGACTTGGAAAACGCCGCAAGCGAAGACCCCGCCGGCCATCTGCTTGCCGGCAAAACCGGACGGGCTGCAACAGTTCTTCGTCCGGCAGGTAAAGTCGTGATTGACAACGAATTATACGATGCCGTTTCAAATTTCGGCTATATCGAAAGCGGAGCGGAAGTGCGTGTCGTAAAGTTTGAAAATATGCAAATTTACGTGGAAAAAATATGAGATACGGCAACATCCCCGAAGAGGAACTGAAAAACAGGGTTTCACAGGATTTTTTCCGGAAATTCGACTGCGCATCAATTTTGAGAAAGATTGATTTTGCCGTATATGACAATGCGGACGGATGCAATTCGCCACTGCTTTGGGCGGAAGCCAAACAGCGGCCTACCGATATTCTTCTGATGTTGGCTCAACTTGTGCTGACCATCGGCAAAGCCCGCACTTTCGACGAAATTATGCCGCCTCCTTTCCTCGGCTGTTTCGACTGCGAAAAAATCGCTTTCCTGCCGTACAGCGAGATTCAGGACGTATTTTATCAAACCGATTTCAACTGGAACGTCGCGCCATCGAATCGCGAAACACGCGAATTTCAGCAGGTTTACGGCACGATTAAAAACATCATCGAAAACGAAGCGCCATTTGAAACCTGCCTGTTTTATTTCGAGGAAGACGAAAAAGAATTGCGCCGGTTTATCCGCGATAATTTTGTGGCCGGAAATACGGAAACCGCAAAAATCCGCATCGACAAAAACAATTTCATAAATGTATTCCAACGCTGGGCTGATACGGTAATGCCGACAATTCAGTTCAACTGGGAAGCGGCAAAAAAATTCAATATCATAAGCGGCGATTTTTACCTTGCCGACCTTATTTCCGACCAGGACAGCGCCATTTTGAAAAAACTCGACGTTGTCCTGCGGGCTACGCGCTACGAGATGAACCGCTACGAAAACCAGTTTGGAGCCTTCACTTCGAGCGTTGTGGAATTTAAGGACAACCAAAAGGCCTACAATCTGTTTTGGGCAAAATACGAGCGTCCGCCGAAAGAAGAATACTGGAATTATATCATCGAACGCCGCGAACTGCTTGTGCCGCAAGATATTAGGGAAAGAAAAGGCAGTTTTTTCACGCCCCGAATCTGGGTGGAAAAAGCGCAGGAATACCTGACAAAAACCTTCGGCGAAGACTGGCAGGACGAATACTGGATTTGGGATTGCTGCGCCGGAACAGGCAATTTGCTGGCCGGATTGGTAAATAAAGACCGCATTTTTGCATCCACGCTCGACAAGCAGGACGTCGATGTGATGCGGCAGCGCGTCGAACGCGGAGCCAACCTCTGGGAACAGCAGATTTTCCAGTTCGATTTCCTCAACGACGAATTTTTGCCCCAATCGAAAGGCGGAAAACTGCCCGACGAACTGTTCGACATAATCTCGGACGAAAAAAAGCGGAAACGGTTGCTTATTTACATCAATCCGCCTTATGCGGAAGCCACAACGTCGAGAACCACAACCGGCACCGGCGAAAATAAGGCCTTGGTAGCCGCTCACAAGACAAAAGACAAGTACAAAGATATGATAGGCGCGGCAACAAACGAGGTTTCGGCTCAGTTTATGGCTCGTATTTATCACGAAATTTCGGGTTGTAAATTAGCCACTTTTTCAACGTTCAAGTTTGTCTGCACCCAGAATTTCATAAAATTCAGGAAATTTTTCAAAGCCGACTTCAAAAAAGGCTTTGCAATACGCTCAAACACTTTCGATAACGTAAAAGGCCATTTTCCAATCGGCTTTACAATATGGGATTTGGCCGGAAAAAAATTTCCCGCGCATATCGAAGTTGAGGTGCCGGAAGAAAATACAACAAAAAGATATTACGACGGATTTCATAAGTCTATTAATCAGTGGCTTAATCAGTACAACAACAAGCGCGACGACCTCGCTTTGGGTTATATGGGCAATTATGCGCCTGATTTTCAGAATATTAATCAGCCGTACATCACAGTGAAAAAAGGTACGCGCCACGTAACCTATTATCCGTTTACGGTTAATAATTTCATCGAAGGCTGCATTTATTTTGCTGTGCGTCAATGCATTAAATCAACTTGGCTGAACAATCGCGACCAGTTCTACGCCCCAAATTCCAAATGGGAAAACGATATTGAGTTTCAAAACGACTGTTTAGCATTTACCCTGTTCCACCCGCAAAACCGGATAAGCGCACGCGACGGCGTAAATCACTGGATTCCGTTTGTAGAGAGCGAAGTGAACGCAAATTACAAATTTGAAAGCCACGTGATAACAAACTTTATCCGCGGCGAACGGAAACGAAACGGCTATACAAGCCTCTTTGAGCAGGCCGAAGAAAAAAACTGCATAAAACGCGAATTTTCGGCCGAAGCGCAGGCTGTTTTCGATGCTGGGCGGGAGATTTGGAAGTATTATAACGCACAACAAAACTTTCCAAGTTTTGAAAACTTGGAAAGTTTAAAACACAAGGTAAACGCCTCATACTACGATATTCGCGGCTATTTCAAGGGATTTGAAGCAGACGGACAGGGCAAGGAGCGGATGAACAACAAATCGGCAGACGAGGTTTTTAATTCTCTTGAAAAAAACCTTTCGCAAGCAATGGAAATTTTAGCCGAAAAAATAGAGCCGAAAGTTTATGAATACGGATTTTTATTGCAATAACAAATGAAATACATCATCATTCTTGGCGACGGAATGGCCGACGAGCCGATAGCCTCGCTCGGAAATAAAACCCCGCTGCAATACGCAAAAACGCCTGCTATGGATAAATTGGCCGAAATGGGCTGTTCGGGACTGCTGAAAACCGTTCCCGACGGAATGCACCCCGGCAGCGAAGTTGCCAACCTTTCCGTTCTCGGTTACGCCCCCGAAAAGGTTCTCGAAGGACGAGGAACACTCGAAGCGGCAAGTATGGGAATAGAAGTTTTGCCCGGCGAAATGGCAATGCGATGCAACCTTATCTGCGTCGAAAACGGGCTGATAAAAAACCATTCGGCAGGCCATATTTCGACCGAAGAAGCGGCAGTTTTAATCCGCTTTTTGGACGAGAAACTCGGAAACGACCGCCTGCAACTGTTTCCCGGAGTTTCGTACCGACACGTGCTGAAACTGAAAGGCGGCGACAAACATCTCGCTTGCACCCCGCCCCACGACGTTCCGGGAGCGGATTTCCGCAGCCTGATGATTCAGGCGCAAAAGCCGGAAGCCCAAGCAACAGCCGACTATTTGAACTGCCTGATTCTCGAATCGCAGAAACTACTTGAAAATCATCCAATTAACGTAAAACACAGAGCCGCCGGCAAAGACGCAGCAAATAGCATCTGGCCCTGGTCGCCGGGTTACAAACCCGCTATGCAAACGCTTTCGGAGCAATATCCGATAAAAACGGGCGCAGTGATTTCGGCCGTCGATTTGGTGCGCGGAATCGGCGTTTATGCAGGATTGAAAGTTATTGAGGTCGAGGGCGCAACCGGACTTTACGACACCAACTACGAGGGCAAGGCCGAAGCCGCCTTGGAAGCCCTGAAAACGGTAGATTTCCTGTATCTGCACGTCGAAGCCAGCGACGAAGCCGGACACGAAGGCGACGAACAACTGAAAGTAAAAACAATAGAGTATCTCGACAAGCGGCTGCTGAAACGGATTATGGAAGAAACCGCCGAATGGCCGGAACCTGTCGCAATAGCGCTTTTGCCCGACCACCCTACCCCTTGCCGAATCCGCACTCACACAAATAAACCGGTGCCTTTCACGATTTACAGGCCGGGCGCAAAACCCGACGCAGTAAAGGTTTACGACGAGTTTTCGGCTGCAAACGGGAAGTACGGACTGATGAAAGGGGACGAGTTTATCCGGGAATTTCTTACTCCAACAACAAGCCAGCCAAAATAAACGGGCCTACGCCTTTGGGGTCGTTGTCTTTTTTCCTCTCGTTGACGTAATATTCGTAAGAACCGTCGCGATAAGGATTTCCGCCAAGTCCCGCTACGGCGCAGCAATTCGTAAGCGAAACCGTGCCGTCGGAATTTTCCTTCACAAAAGCCTTAACATACTGGCTGTAAGCCGTTTTTGCTTTTGCAAGATAAGAAGCGTCGAGCCAGCCGTTTTTTGCGCCCTTTGCCCAGGCGTAAATGAACATTGCCGAGCCGGTCGCCTCAATATAATTGCCCTTGTCCCCTACCCTGTCCGTAACCTGATACCACATTCCGGTTTTTGGGTCGCGGAATTTTTCGAGCGAGGCCGAAAGCCGCTTCAAAATATCTATCACTTCGGCGCGGCGGGGATGTTTTTCGGGGATAAATTCCAAACAATCAACCATTGCCATCATATACCAGCCAATGCTGCGCGACCAGAAATTTGGCGAAGTTCCCGTTTCGGGATTTGCCCACCGCTGCTCGCGACTCTCGTCCCAGCCGTGATAATACAAGCCCGTTTTCGCGTCGTAAGTATGAGAAGCCACAAGCGTAATTTGGCGTATAACTTCGTCATACAGAGCCGATTCCTTAAATACGGAAGCATATTGGGCAAGGAATGGCGAGGCCATATAAATTCCGTCGAGCCACATTTGCGAAGGATATATTTGCTTGTGCCAGAAGCCTTTATCTGTTGTACGAGGCTGTTTTTTTATCTGTTCGCGAAGCAAATTCAGGGCATTTTTATATTTTTCAGCCTTTGTTTCGGCATAAAACGGGAAAATCAGGCGGCCTGCGTTAATCATATCGAGATTGTAGTCTGTCGGCCTGTAAGTCAGGATTTTAGTCCCATTATCAAGCAACATTGTGTCGAGATAGGATTTCACGTAATTGTAATATTTCCGGTCGCCGGTTTGCTGAAAAAGTTTGTAAATAGCCATCAGTTCGAGGCCGTGAACATAATCCCATTTCGGGGCGCGGGCGCCGTCGAGCATCCATGATTCGGGATAGCGTTTCATCTCTGAATCAGTCATTTGCACGTAAGTTTTTGCAACTTTTACCGATTTCAGATTTGCCGGAAGATTGATTTTTTCGTTTCGTTCACCGCTGATTTTGGCTTCCGAAGCGGAATTTGAAGTATTGAAATCCTCAATTTTCAGGTTTTTGACGTTATTGAGCAGCAAAGCGGGGCCTTTTTCGGGAAATACCGATACATTGCGGAATACGATATTTTTCGATTCCGAAAGTTCCACTCCGGTTTGCGAAGTGATATATGCGTTTTCGACATTGATTCCGTCGATGTTCATTTCGGGTAAACCGTTGAAAAACATTGCTCTGCGGGCATTTCGGGAAACAATATTTTTGATGTGTATATTTCGGAAAGCCGGAGTTTTTTCGGAAACGGCGGGAATAACCTCGTCAACGGGAGTTGAATCGTCGTCGTCAAGCGCTTCCACAGCCGATTTGCCACCGTAATAAAGGTCGAAAAGCAGGGATTCGGTAACAATATCGAACATACTGATATTTTCGACAAAAATATTTTCGACCAGACCGCCGCGCCCGCGGGTGCTTTTGAAGCGCAAACCCACGTCGGTACCGAGAAATTCGCAGTTGCTGACCGCAATATTTCGCACTCCGCCCGACATTTCGCTGCCGACCACAAAACCGCCGTGAGCCTTGAAAACCTTGCAGTTATCGACAATCATATTTTCGGTTGGCCGTCCGCGTTTGCGCCCGTTTTCGTCCTTGCCCGATTTCAGGCAAATAGCGTCGTCGCCAACGTCGAAAGTAGAATTTACGACTATTACATTTTTGCAGGATTCCACGTCGAGGCCGTCGCCGTTCTGGGCAAACGAAGGATTGCGGGCAAAAATGCCGTCGATAATCAGGTTTTCGCACATCAGCGGATGAATATTCCAACTTGGGGAGTTTTCAAACAGAACTCCTTGCAGCAGAACGTTTTTGCAATTTATGAAACTGACCATTACCGGACGCAGGAAATCCTTGATTTCGTTCCATTGCTCGTCGTTGAGCGTTCCGTTTGGAACGTTGAAATTCTGGGCGCTCAAACTGTCGCCTTTCAGGGCGCCTTTCGAGGGAAGCCAGTAATTATCGCCGCGCAGCACGCCGCCGGAGCGAACCTGTTCAGCCCAATGCCGGGCTGTTACCTTATCTTTTTTCAGCGGCCGCCAAGCCTCGCCGGAACCGTTTATTGCGCCTTCGCCGGTAATGGCGATATTTACAAGATTTCGGCCTGAAATGGGCGACTGGCAGCGTTTTGTTTCCAAACCTTCAAACGAAGTTTCGACGAGCGGATATGCGTCGAAGTCGCTTGTGAAGAGTATCAGAGCGCCTTTTTCGAGATGAAGGTTTATGTTGGATTGGAAAACTATCGGACCGGTAAACCACACTCCAAAAGGCACTACGAGCGTTCCGCCGCCTTGCGCCGAAAGGCTTTTCATTGCGCTGTTGAAGGCTTCCGTATTGAGGGTTGAGCCGTCGCCAACGCCTCCAAAGTCGGTAATAGACTTTTGCGTTGGCGGAAAAACAGGCTTTTGCACTTCCGACATCTTGAAAGGCAGGTTTTCGTACAGGTAAGCGTAGGAATATTTTTCCTGACCGGAGGCCGAAACGATGAAAGCGGATAAAATCGCAGGCAGCAAAATACGTTTAAATAACATAATTATTTCTGTATTAATTTATTACTAATCAATTATTTATCAAACTGTTAAGATACATTTCCAGATTTGTGTAATCTTTATTTAATGTATATTTGTTCCCGTCGCCGGGATTGTTTTTATCGAGTTTGTTTTTCTTTTCCCAATCGTCGGGAATGCCGTCGCCGTCGCTGTCGGTCGGGGCTTTGGCGGATTTCAGTTCCGGCCATCCTCCGACCTCGTTTTGCGAATCAATCATCCCTCGGTCGCCAAAAGAGAACGTTCCGCGGGAAATTTCCTCAACTATGCGCTTATCGACGGCGTCGCGCACAAGGCTTGCTCCGGCCGATTTCAAAACCGCCTCGTAAGCCTGCTGTGCAGTATGTTGCGTATATATTTGATATTCAAATGGTTCTGACGAGCGGCAGCGTTGCAGTAGCGAATCGTTATGAGGCTGTTCCTCGTTTACGCCTTCGCGTTCGATATATGTCTTGTAATCAACGCCTTGCCAGTTGTCGGCGGTAATTTCGGGATTTCCGTCCATAATATTTCCTGAAACGAAAAAGTGGCCGAAGTCGTGAAATCCGTTGCGGTCTTTGCTTTGCCACGCTTCGAAAATCCTGCCACGGGAATTTTTGGAAGTTGCCGGGCCGGGCTTGTAATAGTTTGCAACAATGTTGTAATGCCCGTTTTCGCCGGCATAACTGCTGTTGAATCCCCAGTTGTAAACCAGGTTGTTGCGGAAGTCGGCCATTTCGGTTTCTTTTGTGGCCTCGTGATAACGCGCTCCGCAAAACCGCGGATTGCGGCTGCTGTGATGAGCCAGCAAATTGTGGTGAAACGAAGCGTTCATTCCGCCCCAGATGCCGCCGTAGCCATGCGCTCCTTTGGCGTGGACGCTGTTGCGCAGGCTTTCGGAAAGTATGCACCATTGCAGGGTAAAATCGGCATTATCGTAAAACGAGCCGCACTCGTCGGTACTCCAACTCATTGAGCAATGGTCGATTATGATATTGCGTTGGCGGACGCAGTTCAGAGCGTCGTCTTCCACCTTGGCCGAATCGCCAAGGCGAAAACGCAAGTATCTGATTATCACGTTATTGCAACGAATATGAACCGGCTCGCCGGCGATACAAATCCCGCCGCCCGGCGCCGTCTGTCCGGCAACAGTTATGCTGTCGCGGTTGATGACGACGGGCGATTCGAGAAATATTGTTCCGGAAATCCGGAAAATTACTGTACGGGCGCCTTTTGCGGTTACGGCTTCGCGGAAACTGCCTTTGCCGCTGTCGTTCAGATTATCGACAAAGAGGACTTTTCCGCCGCGTCCGCCCGAAGCGAAGCGGCCAAAACCTTCGGCGCCGGGAAAAGCGAGCGTGTTTCCTGCAAAAACGGATTCGGAGCAAATGTTCCCGTTTTCACAGAAACATTTGCCGGAACCCAGAGATGCAAGGGTTAGTAAGAAACACTTTAAAATCAAATCTTTTCCCATAAAAACTAAATCAATATCCCTGATTTTGCCAGAACATTCCTTCGCCGCCGGGATATGCGGCTATATTGGTGCAGGCGTCGATTTGCGTTTGCGGAATAGGACGATAGTAATGTTTTTCCTGAATCTGTCCTGCCGCTTCTGCATTGCGGGCTTTGACGTATTCCACGAGTTTGTGGGTACGTTTCAGGTCGAACCAGCGTTGTTGTTCGCCGCAAAGTTCGATAGCGCGTTCTTCGAGAATTGTGTCGATATTCACTGTTCCGGTACGGCTGTTGTCTTTGCCGGCAATAGCGCGTACAGAGCGGAGTTCGTTGATTGTTGAAAGCGCACCAGCCGAATTTCCCTGCGCCACCTGACATTCAGCCTTAATTAGGTAAACTTCGGCTAAACGCATTACAAAAGCGTCGCGTTTCGACATTTCTTTCGTCATATTTCCTGCGTCAAACGGGGTTTCCATAAATTTTTTGATGCTTGGAAATGAGGTTTGTCCCGAAATATTGTCGTTGTTGTACCTTGCGTCGCCGTAAACGTCGGAAACCGCTTTTTTGGACGAGCCGAAAGGCTTCGGAATAGCAGTAGCAACATTGCCGGAAGTATAAACGGGAATGTCGCCGCCGTAAGCAAACTGGATACGGTAGCGGTTTTTAGCCAGAGCCTGCGCGGCCTGTCCTTCGGGCGAATCGCCGTTCAATGCGGAATAATAAATTATTGTATCGACGTCGTTTTGCGGATAGTTGGGCATACAGCCTTCCAAGCCGGGCGCACAGCGGTAAACGGTCAGCATAGTTCCTTCGGTGCGCTGGTCGGTTGCGCGGTATTTTTCCAGCAATTCCCACAAATAAAGCGAAGGCACGTAGCGGGTAAATCCGCGTCCGTAAGGCGCATAATAGGGCGTTACATTGACTGTTAATCCGGTGTTGGGATTGATGTAGTTGAGCGGATTCGATTCTGCTCTGCCGAAAACGCCTTTTGCTTTGGCGTCGCCGCCGGCCGTATTGTTTCCGCCAATATCGTTGCAACCGTTATTCCACAGCGGAACAAACATATTGAGCATTGCATTGCCGCCCCATGAATTTTGGCGGGTAATGATATTGACATAATTCAGTTGAGCGCCGTTAGCGTCTGTTTTATAGCGTTTTGGAACGCAGTTTTGCGATTCGGCCGAGCCAAGATTGTCGGAATAAGTGATTGCGAAAATTGCTTCCTTATTTGTGGTAACATCTTCGTTCAGCATGCTCCAAGTGTCGTCGTAATTGGTATAGAAACTAAACTCGCCGCTGCCGATTACTGCTTCGGCTTCCGACTGCGCTTTGGAGTATAAATCGGCCTTATTCAGCCACGATGCTTCGTACAGCAACACGCGGGCTTTGAATGCGCGTGCGCTCCAATAGTAGGCACGGCCTTTTGCGTCGGCTTTTTTCGTTGCTCCGGCGGCTTCAAATTTGGCGATTGCGTTATCCAAATCTTCGATTATTTTGCTGTAAACTTCTTCTTCCGACATACGGGTAGGAGCGGTATTGACTACCGTTACCGGCTCGCTGTTGTAAGGTATTGCGCCCCAGATATTTACCATGTGGAAATAGTAAAAAGCGCGGAGGAAATAGGCTTCGCCGAGATACTGATTTTTCGTTTTTTCGTCGAGCATCGTATTCAGCGGCACCCAGTATAAAGCGTTGTTGCACACGTCGGTAGCGCAATAGAACAGTTCCCAGTAGTGGTCTAAACAGGGATTGTTGTTCTGGTCGTCGTTCAGGGCGTCGGCCGTCAAATCGTAAAGGACAAGCAGTTTTTGTTTGTTGTCTTTACCGGTTTGGAAGAGGTCGGTTCCGCCCTCGCCGAGTCCAAGTCCCGCCTCTTTGCCGTAGAAACCGCGGGCAAAGGCGTAGCAGGACGAAACAAGTCCGTCGATGCCCGCTTTGGTGGAATAAGTCAAGTCGGCGGTTGCTCCCGCTTTGTTGTCTTCTTCCAGATAGTCCGAGCAGCCCGTCGTTGCAATCGCTGACGCAAGGACGGCAATCATCATTATTTTATTAAATATACTTTTCATATTTTTTAAATTAAATGATTAAAAATTAATATTAAGGCCGAAAACTGCCTGCTTCGACAGCGGAAATTCGTAAGAGCCGCCGCGTTCGGGGTCGTAATTGTCTATTCCGCTGAAAGTGAAGAAGTTTTTCAAGGAAGCATAAACATTAGCGCCGCTGATTCCGATACCTTTCAAAAGGCCTTTCGGCAAATTGTAATTCAAAGTTATGTCTTTGATTTTCAGATAATCGGCTTTTTCGTATTGCAGAGCGGTGGCGTAAGTCGAGTAAGTAGAGGTTGCCGTTCCCGACAAGCCCGGGCTTGGGAAACGCGCACCTGTGTTGCTGGGCGTCCAATAATCCAAATCAGCCCAGTTTGCGCCGTCGTAATAAATCTGGTTGTTGAACGAATAAGAAATAATTCCGCCAAGGCGGGCATAAAGCAATACCGACAACGAAAGATTTTTGTACGAGAAAGTGTTGCTCATGCCAAAAAGATGCTTCGGCGAGCGGTTGTAAACTTTTTTATCGTTTTCGTCGATAACTCCGTCGCCGTTCTGGTCAACAACTTTAACCGTTCCGGGTTGTCCGTAAGCCGAAAGAGGCGCGGTGAAAGGCGTCGTCGGATGGCTTGCGTTCCAGTCGGCTACAAACTTGTCGTATTCGCCTACATTCCAGCATCCGTCGGTTTCGTAATCGTAATAGATGGAAACGGGTTGTCCTACAATCTGGCCGGTTCTGCCCGAAATATTCTGTTTCAGGCCGTCGGAAAGCGCGACAACTTCGTCGTACATTGTGGAATAACTCCAATTTATGTCGTATGAAAAAGTTTTTGTTTTAACGACCAGAGTGTTCAGCGCGATTTCAAGGCCGTGTCCTTTGGTTTCGCCCACGTTTGACAAAACGGTCGGGAAAACGGACGAAGCCGGCAAAGCGCGGAGGTAAAGCAGGTCGGAAGTATGGCTCAAATAATAGTCGATGCTTCCGTTCACGCGGCCGCCGAAGAGGCCGAAATCAAGGCCTAAATCCCAGGCGCGGGTAGTTTCCCATTTCAGGTCGGTATTTCCCATTTGGCTCGGGACTTTTCCTACCACGTTTGAGCCGAGATAATAATAAATATTGTCGGGGCTTAACTGCGACAAAGTCATATAGGCGTCAACGGCAGCATTACCCGAAACGCCCCACGAAACACGGGCTTTCAGGTTGCTCAACCAGTCTTTCGTGTTTTCCATAAAACTTTCTTCGCTGATACGCCAAGCCGCCGCCAAAGACGGGAAATATCCCCATTTGTGTCCGGGCGAAAGCGTGGACGAACCGTCGGCACGCATAGAAGCCTGCAAAAGGTATTTTTCGTCAAATTTGTAGTTCAAGCGCCCAAAATAAGAGAGCATTGCAGTTTTTGTGTAACCGCTTGTAGTTTTGGGGCTTGCAATTTTCGACAAATCGTAATACAGATTTTTGAAATAATGTTCCTGTCCGGCGTCGCCCTCGGTCAAAGACCATTCATCGACGTCCTGCCACATTTCGTGGCCGACCATCGCTGTAACGTCGTGTTTTGAACCGTCGAAATTTGTATTGTACGACAAAACATTGTTCCAAGTATATTTAACCGATTTGTCGTATTCCTGCGACATTGTGGAAGTTTTTCCCGACTGGAAACGCGCTACGCTGTTGTAGTCGGCATAGATTCCGGTGCGGGCATTTCTCAACTGCGGGGCAAAAGTCGTCTTGAAATTCATTCCTTTTACAGGGGTTAATTCCAAATAAACATTGCCGAACATACGGTTCGATTCCACCTGATTGACATAGGCATTTTCAACCTCGTCGGCCAAAGGATTCACGTGCGAAACATAACGCGGGTTGGGCGTCATAATCATTTCGCCTGACGAATCGTAAGGATGAGTGATGGAGGTCATTTTCAAAGCCGTGCTGAAAACGCTGTTATACCGGCGGTTTTGTGTGCGGTAGGAGTACATAATGTTTCCGCCTACTTTGAAATAATTGTTGATTTTGTGGTCAACATTCAATCTCACGTTGTAGCGGTTCAGATTGTCGCTTTTCATTATTCCCTCTTCGTCCATTGCGCCGACCGAAAGATTGAAAGTCGTTTTCTCGTTTCCGCCAGAAACAGAGGCAACATAATTTTGCGTCATTCCGTTTTGCAGAATCACGTCGAGCCAGTCGGTATATGAGCCGTTGTTGTAAATGTCCATTTCCGTCAAGTCCGTCGTGATGTTGTAAGTCAAAACATCGGCTGCCGTAACGCTGCTTGTACCCCAGTTGCCCGATATCAAATCGTTGGCGTAATTGGTTGCGTCAATGTACATCTGCACCTGCTTTTCGCCGTATTTGATTTCGGGAATGTGAGTAGGCGAATTGATTGATACAAAGGAATTTAGATTTACCTTTGTCCGGCCTGCGGCTCCGCGTTTGGTAGTGATGAGAATCACGCCGTTAGCGCCGCGCGTTCCGTAGATAGCGGTCGAAGCAGCGTCTTTCAGCACTTCCATCGATTCGATGTCTGTTGCATTAAGGTCGATAGTCGAGCCGTATTCGATTCCGTCAACCAGAATCAGCGGGCTGTTGCTGCCGACGATAGAGCGGTTTCCGCGCAAGGTAATGTTCAGGCCTCCGCCTGCCTGTCCGTCGGACTGTGTAATGTCAAGTCCGGGGATTTTTGCTTGCATTGCCTGCATTGCGTTGCTCGATGAAACCTGTTCAATGTCAGTCGATTTTACAGAGGCGACAGAGCCGGTCAAATCGCGGCGTTTCATTGTGCCGTAACCGACTACAACCACTTCGTCGAGAGCCTGTAAATCCTCTTGAAGCGTTATGTTCACGCTTGTTTGCTGGCCTACGGCCACTTCCTGCGCTACATAACCAATGTAAGTGAAAACGAGCCTCGAATTTGCGTTCAGGTTATTAACCGTGAAACGCCCGTTGCTATCGGTTATCGAGCCGTTGGAGTTATTGCCCTTTTCGGTAACACTAACTCCCAGCATCGGTTCGCCGGCCGCGTCGGTAACTGTTCCCGACACGGCGCGAACCTGTCCAAAAGATTGCAGGCAAGCCATGCTCAACGCTGCGAGCAGAAATACCTGACAGATACACTTTTTCAGATTCATAAATTTAATTTTAAGTTAACAATATAAAAATACTCTCTTTTTTCTAAATACGCTTCAATTACCTCCATCGCGGGTCGCCGGCGGATTTGGCCGCATTTGGCGCTCCGGATTTCAGCGTGAAGTTACCTGTTCCGGCATTTTCAAACAGCGAACTGAACGAGCCTGCCGCCGCGCCGTCGATATTGACGGTGCCTTCGCCTGCAACGGTTCCCCATTCCGAAGCCTTAAAATTGCCGGTTTGCGTAACTGCGCCTGTGGTTTTTATTCCCATAGGCGACGCTCCGCCGCTGACAGCATCTTTCGTTTTCCCGAAAATATTTTTATCGAGTGTTACGTTAGTAGCCGAACTTTCAATGAAATAGCGGGCTGTGGCGTTGCTTCCTACTACGTCGTGGAATGTACATTCCGAAATGCTGATGCTTTGCGTGAGGTTAGCCCCGGTTCCGGGGAATTGCATAAACGAACTGCCTAAATCCAAATCATAAAATGTTGATTTAGAGATAGTTATGTTTTTCAACAAAGCATCTGCTCCGGTATAGACAAAGATGTTGTTTGAACCGGTTCCGCCCATATTTGCAAACACGCAATCGGTAATTATCAGATTCTGAACTGACTGCGGCTTTGAACCGGCACGCAAACGCAGAAGCGAGCGTCCGAAATCGTGAATATAACAATGGTCAAATTCCAATGTTCCGGATTCCGTAACTATGGAATTCCAGTCGAAAAGGCTGACGCCCTGCGTCGGGTCGGCGCAGAGAATTTCAACATTGAAAAATTTGAGATAATCGATATTTGTTCCGGTTGCCGGAGCCATAGCGGGATTGCCGCCTGTCCGTTCGGAAATGATTTTCGGTTGGACTTCTGCATCCGGGTCGCCGTAAATGGTCATTCCGCCGACAAGCGTTACCACTTTGTTTCCGCCGGTGGTGGATTCGTATCCGTCGGGAAGCAGCAGTATTTTTCCGATATTGTCGGCGTCGCCCATAAGCGTAACGATGTCCGTTCCGGCATCAACACTCACAACATTAGCGCCGGACGGCACATAGAGCGTCTTGAAGGAAAGTTTTCCTCGGCGTCCTATGCCGTTGTATATCGAAACTTGCCAGGTTTTATCCGATTTCAGCGTGTTTTTTTCCAACGTTTTTGACCCTGCGGCAACATCTGCTGTCGTCAAATTAACTGTAACGTCGGCTTCGCCGGTAGCGGTAAAAAGCAGATGGGTAGCCGTTTCGCCCGGCGTCCAACAGACGGTTGCGAGCGTTGCTTTTATATTTTTCACGCTCGTCAGGATTTGTTCCGAACTTGTTTTGAAAGCGACGCCGTGCCATTTGGAATCCTGCTCGGCAGCATCGCCAAGAGTTTTGATGCGGACGCTGTATTGCACTTCCGGCAACAGATTTTCAAATTTATATTCATATACGTATTGAACATTTGTTTCAACCGCAGGCGAACCGGCAAAAGTCAGGCTGTCGCCCTGAAACAGTTGAAGGTCATAATGTTCCGTGCTTCCTTTCATTGCTTTCCACGAGATTGTTGCGGAATTGTGATTGACAGTTTCGACTTCGATTTGCAGAGGCGAAAATTCGCGGTCGAAATCAAGTTCGTCAATCATTTCCGACTGTTCCTGACAAGACAACATCGCGAACAGCATTACAGCAAATAATTCTATAATTTTATATTTTTTCATTGCTTATAATTTTTAAAATTTAGATTTAGTTAGGCGCATTATAATCATCGTTATTCAAAACGCCTTCGCTTGAATTGATGAAGTTGAACCAAATCGGCCAGTACGGTTGCGTACTCGGAGTGCGGGCGTACAGCCAGTCAGACAGCCTTCCGTTCGGGAAACCGCTGCTTTCCCTGCCCGACAGGTTCCAGTCCTTTGCAGCCCAGTCGCCCGGATTGGTACTCGGGTCGCCGTATTCAAGTCCCTGCAACAAAATTTCTTCGCCGTCGGGAGCCGTAGCGCTGTAAACGCTGTATGCGAATTTGTCGGGATTCCATGGCAAAGTGGAATACGGACGGGTAACGCCGTACCAGTCGGTATAATTCCGGCCTTCGCTCCAAGCCGTGAGTTTATTTTTTGCGTCGAGCATCAAATCGTCGAGCAGTCCCCAACGTATAATATCCTGTTTGCGAAGCATTTCGCCTGCAAATTCCAGAGCGCGTTCCCTAACAATGTGTTTGAAAAACGCATCTTTGCTCGTAACAGCACTTGACATCAGCGCGGCTACTTTTTCCGGATTATTGGGATAGGCGCGGTCGCGCACTGCTTTTAAATATGGTGCGGCAGCAGACGGGCCGTCCAATTCGTTTACGGCTTCGGCAGCCATAAGCAGAATATCGGAATAGCGCATTACCATATAATTCAGTCCGTCGTCGTTGGTCGAAGCATTAGTCCAGCGGCTTTGTGGCAGCCATTCGTAGCGATATTTTCCTATATACCAAGTACTTCCGTTGGAACTGATAACTTTTTTGCCTTCTGTTCCTTCCCATCGCCATGGGCAGCAGGTTACATTTCGGCGCACATCTTCTTTGTCGTAATCGTACCAGAGCGTCGGCATAATAAGGATTGAGCCGCCTTTATCGGCCTGACCTTCAACGTATTTGTCGTTATTGTGAGGAATGCCCAAATCGAACAGGACACGTCCACGTCCGTCGGAAAACGGAATTGAATAGAGTTCTTCCTGTCCCGCTTTGTGAGATTCGAAGCAGAAAGTTTTCCAAAATTCTTCGTAGCCAAGCAAACGGCAAGTTCCGCTATTGATGACGTCCAAACACTCTTCTTTGGCAATCTGGTACATTTTTGAACGTTCCAATTCGGGGTCTGTGCTTAACGAAAGTTTCGAGCCGCTTCCGCTGCTGCCAAGATGTTGCGAATATCCGGCGGCCATCAATGCCAAACGAGCGCGTAATCCTTTTACAAAGGCCTTATTTACCCGTTCCGACGATTGTGTTTTAGCATTTTCGTTGGGCCAGCCGCACATATCGGCGGCTTCGTCCAAATCGGCAAGGATTTGTTTCAAAATATCATCCCTGTCGGATTTCGGCAAATTGGTAGTTTCTTCGGTAAGCGGTTCAAAACGAGCCGGAACATTGGAAAATGTCCTGATTAAATCGTAATAAACCATTGCCCGCAAGGTAAGAATTTCCCCGAAAATCTGGCGAAGTTCGGCATTGCTGAAATCGGCATAAGCACGCATTCCGCGAATGGCAAGATTGGCTCTTTCGATGCCTTGATACCACATTGCGTAAAAATTATTTTCGGTATCCATTTGACTGTTGGTAGCCGTCGTAAAGAAAGTGCTTAAATTCTCGCTCGACGAAATGGAATTATAATTTGAAGCGCTTAAACTTTTGCGGATTTCAACGTCGGTATTAGGTCCGTACCAGCCGATAAAACGGCCGCGGTAGGAGTTTGTTTCGGCAAAACAGTTCAAAATCCCGCCTATCGCCTGCTCGGCAAATGCAGGGGTAGAGAAAATAGTTTGCTCGTCCATCGTCGATTTGGCAGGCGCTTCCAAGAAATCTTGACATGAAGTAGAAGAAACCGCTACAAGCAAACCAATTGCCGCATATTTTATTATATTTTTCATAACTATCTTATTTTTAATTAATTAAAATGTTAAATTAAGACCAAAGACAACTGATTTGGCACGCGGGTAAGATGAAAAATCCACACCCGGAGTTAATTGCGATTTGCGGCGGGTCGATACTTCGGGGTCGAATCCGCTGTAATTTGTCCACAAAGCCAAATTGTAAGCCGAGCAGTAAACCCGCAAATTCTGAATTTTCAACTTGCTTATAACCGCTTTTGGAACGGTATAACCCAAAGTTAAAGTATTCAGACGCAGGAAAGAACCGTCTTCCACATAATAGTCGGAAAATACATAATTTGCCACGTAAGGCGACCAAGTTGTCGTCGTCGCGTTCATTTCCGCAAGTTTTACGGGGTCGTTTACCAGAGTTCCGGTAGCAACATCGAGGTCAGTCCAGCGTTTGCCCGACTCCATATCTGTAATCATATTGCGGAAAGTATATTTGTGCGTTTGGGTATAATCCATTTTATTGGCATTATACACGTCGTTTCCGATTGAATAGTTGAAATTCACGCCAAGGTCGAATCCGTAAGCGTTGGCATTGACCGTAAAACCGCCGATAAGATTAGGATTTGCATTTCCGATAACGGTTTTATCCTCGTCGCTGCCGTATTTTACAACGCCGTCGCCGTCCAAATCCTGCAATTTCATTTTACCCGGACGAAGGTCGCCGACTACTGCGCTCGAATTGACAACTCCGTCTTTCAAAATCCATTTTCCGGTGGAAGAATTATATCCCTCGAAATCGTCAACGGTGTACATTCCGTCGGATTTGTAGCCCCACATTTGGCCTACCGCTCCGCCAACGAGTATTGCATAATCGTTGTAAACGCCGCCCGAACCGCTTCCGAAAGCGTCGGTATGTTCGTAGAAATCGCCTCTTTCGCCCAAATCAATGATTTTGTTTTCGTTATGTCCTACATTGAAACTGAAAGAAAGTCCGTAGTCCTTTTTTTGAAGCGCAATCCAGTTTAAAGTCAATTCAGCGCCCTGATTTTGGGTAGAACCCTGGTTTTTGTATTTATTCTGATAGCCTGTTCCCGATTGCAAAACCAGCAATAAAAGGTCTTTCGTAGTATTGCGGTAAGCGTCGATAGTCGCTGAAAAACGACCGCTGAACAGCGATAAATCAAGACCGACGTTTCTGGTAATGGTGGTTTCCCATTTCAAATTGGGATTGGCCATCGTTCCCGAAGGCGCCCAGTATGAAGCAAAACCCGACAACCACGATGTAGTCTTGGTTTCGTAAAGTTGGGTAATCAAGCCCGAAGGAATATTGTTGTTTCCTGCCGTTCCGTAAGAAAGGCGGAGTTTCAGGTCATTGAGCCAGCCGTGCGCCCCGTCCATCCAAGGTTCTGCGCTGATGCGCCATGCAGCCGAAGCGGAGGGGAAATAACCCCAGCGGTTTTCGTCCGAAAACTTGGAAGAACCGTCGGCGCGTAATGTTGCGCTCAACAGGTATTTATTCAAATAATCGTAATTCAAACGACCGAAGAACGACAAAATCTTGTCGTCCGGCGAATAAGAATTGGAAAACAAAATACGCGAACCGTCGTCGTGATTTTGCAAAGCCATTGCCTGGTCAAGCGTGAAACTTTCATCCAGACCGTCAACTTCCGAAGATTTTGTAATGTTCTTTGTTACAGAAACTTCGTGGCCGGCCATAATAGAAAGATGATGCGCTTCGGGCAACACGCCCTTAAAATCGTAAGAAAGCGTGTTGGCATTCCTCAACGTGTTGGCGTTTTTGTCGGTGAAAATAATAGCCGGTTTATTGGTCGGCACCGTATTTTGCTGAACAAAATAAGTTGTCAGGCCGTAGAAACGGTTATCGTTAGATGTGGACAAATTGTATCCGATTTCGGAACGGAAAGTCAAATTGTCGATAAGTTCCCAGTTAAACGCTCCGTTGAGATTCAGCACGTTGCGCACCTGATAGCGGTCGTTGTCGTTAATTGACAAAATCGGGTCGTACAGGTTGGCTGCTGCATCGGTATCGTCGTCGCTCGACAGTGTGCCGACAATAGGTATCGGACTGTAAATCATTGCATTGCGAAGACGGCCTTCTGTTGTTGAGCCTTTTTCATTTCCGCCGTCATTTACGCCACTACCGTTGATTCTGGTTTGCGACCAGCGAGCCGAAAAGTCCAATCCAACGCGCTTTGTCGGTTTGTTATTCAATTTAAAAGCGAGGTTGTCGCGCGAAAATTTCGAGCCGTACATAATCGCTTTTTCGTCGTAGCGGGTGTAGTTGAACGAATATTTCGTCTGGTCGGAGCCGCCTGCGATATTCAGACTGTGATTGCTTGTGTGCCCTACCCGGCCGAAAGTCAGGTCGAGCCAGTCGTTTCCGGTAAAATTGCGGTACAAATCAATATCGTCGTAGTTGCCGAGCCGCGAAGTGTAACCCGAATTTACATCGTCGGGAGCCTTTGTCCAGTCGCCTTTCAACAGGGCTAATTCGTACTGCCAGAGCGCAAAATCGTAGGGTTCCAGCACATCCATACGCCTTGCAATCTGTTTTGGGCCGAAATATCCGTCGTAATTAACCCGCACTTTTCCGGAATCGCCCGATTTTGTAGTGATGATGATAACGCCGTTAGCGCCTCGCGAACCGTAAATAGCGGTTGAAGAAGCGTCTTTCAGCACGTCAATCGAAGCGATTTCGTTTGGCGAAATGTCGCTGATTGAACTTACCGGAAATCCATCGACAATGTACAGAGGCTCGTTCGACTGTGTGATAGAGCCGCCTCCGCGCACGCGAATCGTTATTTCCGCATCCGGCGAACCTTCGGCAGTCGTTACCTGAACGCCAGCCATACGTCCCGACAGCGCTTCCCCTATCGAAGCAACCGGCCGAGCCGTAATTTCTTTTGAACTAACGGAAGAAACTGCGCCCGTCAAATCGCGCTTTTTCATTGTGCCGTAGCCGATTACAACTACCTCGTCGAGGTCGGCTGCGTCGTCTTTCAGGGCAATGTTGAAAACATCGGTGTTGATGGGCAATTCCTGAGAAACGTAGCCAAGAAAGTCGATAACTAAAATTTTCCCGTCTTCGGGAACCGAAAGTTTAAACTTGCCTTCAATATCGGTCGAAACGCCAATGCTGGTGCCTTTTACGTGAACGCTTGCGCCGATTACAGGCTCGCCTGTCGCTGCCTCCGTTACTGTACCCGAAATATTCCTCCTTTGTGCGCTCATCGAGAGGCTGCAAAGAAGAAGCATTATCAGCAGTAAAATAGAGTGTTTTCCTGTCTTTTTAATCATAATAGTACAGAATTTTATTAATAAATTTGTTAATTTAATGTTTTTATCTGCTTTTCAGTAGAAACCGAACCGTCGGCGTAAGTTGTCTTCTTAATCAGAACTGCGCCTTTCACAGCGTTTCCGTTGATAACTTTCCGGCCGGTAAGGTCGTAATATTCAACCGATTGAACGGCTTTTTCCGCTGCCGGAGCGGAAATTGCTGTGATAACATCGAGTTTGATGCCGTAAAAATTCAGTCCGCTCGAACTCGAATAAATGTAAATCGTCGTCGCTCCGCCGGTATAAGCGAATTCGTGCTTGTAAATTACGTCGCCGAGCATTATCTCTTTGTATAACTCGTTCGTTCCGTCGGAAATTACCAAAGAACGGTCGGTTGCGCCGCTGCTGCTTGCCATTCCGTAAACTGTGATTTTGCAATCGCCGGTAACATCAAAAGAAACATTTCGTCCTTCGTCAGTAGCAGTTCCTGCGCCGCCAAGTTTCAAACGCTTTGTAAAACTGTATCCGTCAATGCTTTTGTTGTTGGCATCAATAGATATTGTTTTTCCGGAAGCCGCATTGATTGTCAAGCCGTCAATAACCGTCTTCTCGGTATAGTCCTTTGCTTCCCAAATATCTTCGGAGAAGTTCCACATTTTCTGTGCGTTAAGGTTAAAAGAAACCAACGCCGCCATAATAAAAAAGTACATTTTTTTCATGATAAAATTTTTTTTAAGTGAATAATATTAATTTTAAATTTTAATTTTCAATGTTTTACATAATCCGTTTCGTCCTTCGAGGGTAATTCTCACAAGGTAAATGCCCTGTGGAACACCTGAAAGATTAAGGCTGTCTGCGTCTTTTGCCGAATAAATTTTTACTCCTGCCGCAGAATAAACGTCAATTTGCTTAACCCGCTTGTCTGTAATTACTTTCAGCATTTTAGCGGAGTTTACGTAACAGGTTATTTTTTCTTCGTTCAAAGACACGCTCTCAATCGCAGTGATATTATCTTGCACTTGCGCTTCGGTAATCGCGGAAACGAGGCTGTTTAGATAAACTTCAAGCAGAGTGTAGCCCTCTTCATTTATATCTGTTGCCTGTTTTCCGGGGAAATGCGCATCCAACCAGCCGTCGGGAATGCCGTCGCCGTCGGAATCGGAAGGAGCGGAAAGGGAATTATACGCCGGCCAGCCGCCAACGTCGGATTGAGAATCTATCAAGCCTTTGACGCTTCCGTTGCTCCCCGTATATGTGTATGTACTGTCGTGCACTTCGCGGGCGATGCGTGTATCGACTGCATCCCGCGCCAAAGATGCGCCTGCATAAGTCAATACTTTTTCGTAAGCATTTGCCGCAGTGTGGGTTGTAACGGCAGGAACTTCAAAAGGAACTGCTGATTTTAATTCGTTTTTATCTTTTGACGAGGGATTAGGCGTGATTCCCTGCCAGTTATCGTTGGTAACGGCGGCGCTTCCGCACATATAATTTCCATTTACATAAAACTTTCCCCAAATTCCGGCCGTTTGAGAATTGGAGCCGTCGTCGGCATTAGGCTGAAATATCCGCGCCCTATTTGAAGAGGCCGCGCCCGGCTTGTAATAATTGTTAATGAAATTATAACTGCCGCCTTCGCCCGCATAGCCGCTGTTTGCGCCCCAATTATAAATTACGTTGTTGCGGAAATCTACTAATTCAAGGTCAGGCCGATTGGTATATCTACTGCCACACATGCGCGGATTCCGGCTGTCGTGATGAGCCAGCAAATTGTGATGAAAACTTGCCGTATGGCCGCCCCAAATTCCGCCGTAACCGTGTTTGCCCTTGGGATGAATGGAGTTGCGCATACTTTCGGAAAGTATGCACCATTGCATGGTAAAATTGGTATTATCGTAAAATGAGCCGCACTCGTCGATGCTCCAACTCATTGAACAATGGTCGATTATGATGTTTTGCTGATTCCGTCCCCAAATGGCGTCTTCCTGAACATTGGAAGTCGATTTATCTCTGTCGCCCAATCTGAAACGCAAATATCTGATAATTACATTGCTTGCTGAAACTTGAACAGTAAAATTTTTCAGGCATATTCCGTCGCCCGGAGCCGATTGACCGGCTATTGTAAGGTCGCCTTTGGTAATGTTGAGAGCGCTTTGCAGTTCGATAATCCCGGAAACTTTAAATAAAATTGTACGCGCTCCGCTCTGGTTGATTGCCCAACGAAACGTGCCTTCGGTGTTGGCGTCGCCAAGGGAAGTTACGTAAATAACGCGTCCTCCGCGGCCTCCGGTAGTGTATGCTCCGCCCCCTTCCGCACCGGGAAATGCCGGGGTTTGAGCAAAGGTTAAACTGTTTGTTAATAACGCAATAAAAAATGATATTAATGTTTGTTTATTCATGGAAAAAATTTAATTCAATGTGCAAATGTAGTCAATTTATATATAATATAAGGATGGCATTTTTCCCATTAACAATGGACAAATTTAGCACCCTCGAAAAAAGTATTTAATATCAGAGTGTTACGCCGCTCTTAAAAATCGCGATTTCTTTAAATCCGCTTATTTCGTGCTTCAATTTTTCGCCGGATGCGACGCTGATAACGTAACCAATAAACCGTTCCAAAAGCGTATCCATAGACTCGCCTTCGAGCAAAGAGCCTGCGTTGAAATCTATCCAGTTGCGTTTGAAATCGTAGAGCCGCGTGTTTGTCGAAATCTTCATCGTCGGCACAAAAGAGCCGAAAGGCGTGCCGCGTCCGGTGGTGAAAAGTACCATTTGGCAACCCGACAGGGCAAGCGCAGAAGCGGCTACAAGGTCGTTTCCGGGGGCGTTCAGCAGATTCAGGCCGTGCTGTTTCAGCGGCTCGGCATAATGCAAAACATCGACTACTTCGGCAGTTCCGCCTTTCTGGGTGCAGCCGAGCGACTTGTCTTCCAGAGTGCTGATTCCGCCCGCTTTGTTTCCCGGCGAGGGATTTTCGTAAATCGGCTGCCCCATCGAACGGAAATAATCCTTGAAATCGTTGATTAGATGAACTGTTTCGTCGAAAACTTCGGAATTTGCGGCTCGATTCATCAAGATAGTTTCTGCGCCGAACATTTCGGGAACTTCGGTCAAAACGGTACTTCCGCCCTGCGATACTAACCAGTCGGAAAATCGCCCCACAAGCGGATTTGCCGTAATGCCGGAAAAGCCGTCGCTGCCTCCGCATTTCAGCCCGATTTTCAAGGCCGAAAGCGGCATTTCTTCGCGACGGTCGCTGCGCATACGCTCGGCCAACTCTTTCATTAACAAAAACCCTGTTTCTACCTCGTCTTCAACCTCTTGCGAAATCAGAAAACGCACGCGGCTCTCGTCCCATTCGCCCATTTCGCGCTTGAAATCGGCCTGCTGGTTGTTCTCGCATCCGAGGCTCATTACCAAAACTCCGCCCGCATTGGGATGTTTGGCCAAAGCAGCCAGAGCGCGGCGGGTATTTACGTGGTCATCGCCGAGTTGCGAACAGCCGTAGTTATGGGTATATACGCGCACATCGTCGATATGCGGAATGTCTAATTCGCGCTTCACGCGGTCAACAATCGCCTGAGCCTGCCCGTTTATGCAGCCCACGGTCGGCACAATCCACAGTTCGTTACGCAGGCCGACTTCGCCCTTATAGCGGCGGAATCCCCTGAATTTCAAGTTGCTGCGGGCAATATTCAGGTCGGTTCGCACCGGACGGTACGTGTATTCGAGGTCGTCTTTCAGGTTTGTTTTCAGATTATGGACGTGGACGTGTTCGCCGGCCTCAATGCTCGTCGTAGCGTGGCCGACAGGAAAACCGTATTTGATTACGTTCTCGCCCTCGGCAAGCGATTTTATGGCAAATTTATGGCCGGTAGCGATGTCGTTTTTCAGCGTAATTTCGCGCCCGTCAACGACAATGGCAGTACCTGCCTTCAAGTCGGCAAGAGCGACGCAAACATTGTCTATCTTGTTGATTTTCAAATAGTTGTTCATATAAGTTTTTAAGGTGTTATTTTTCAAGTTGCAGCACTACCGCCGACCGTGCAGGGATGTAAAGTTTCAGCCATTCCTTTTTTTCGCCCTCGTAGAGCGGGTCGTGAACGGTAAAGTGGTCGAGCGAATCGTCCGAAAGGCCGAAGCCGCCAAAAGCGAGATTGTCGGTATTCAAAACCACTTTGTATTTGCCCGGCGGAACCAAAAATCCATAGTCGGCAAACGATTTTTCGGGGTTAAAATTGAACACAAATACTAAATTTTCGCGTCGATATGCCAAAATTTGGTCGCCTTCGTTGTCCCAGACTTTATAAATTGTCGATTTTTGATAATCTTTTATCCCGCCAATCAAGTGAATCATAGCCTTGTCGAAATCGCCCAGAAATTTATATTTAAGTTCCGGATTATCAACAAGATACCACTGGCGGCGAGCATATTTGTACGACCATCCGTTGCCTTCGCGCGGGAAATCTATCCATTCTGGATGGCCAAATTCGTTGCCCATAAAGTTGAGGTAAGCGCCGTTGATTGTAGAAGCCGTAACGAGGCGAATCATCTTGTGCAGCGCGATTCCGCGGTCAACAGCCATATTGCGGTCGCCAACCGACATGTGCCAGTACATTTCGGAATCTATCAGGCGGAAAATTATCGTTTTGTCGCCAACCAGCGCCTGGTCGTGGCTTTCGGCGTAACTGACCGTTTTTTCGTCGGCGCGGCGGTTGGTCGTTTCCCACCAAATGCCGGATACAGGCCAATCCTGGTCTTTCCGTTCCTTGATAATTTTTATCCAATAATCGGGAATATTCATCGCCATCCGGTAGTCGAAGCCGTAGCCGCCGTTCTTGATTGGAGCGGCCAAACCGGGCATTCCGCTGACCTCTTCGGCAATGGTAATCGCTTTTTTGCGGAACTCGTGAATCAGTTTGTTGGCCAAAGTGAGGTAAGTAATCGCGTCGCCGTCCTGATTTCCGTTGTAATAATCCCCATAATTTGAAAAACCTTCGCCCAAACCGTGGCTGTAATAGAGCATCGAAGTAACTCCGTCGAAACGGAATCCATCAAAATGATATTCATCGAGCCAGTATTTGCAGTTTGACAACAGAAAATGCAAAACTTCATTTTTTCCATAATCAAAACAGAGCGAATCCCATGCCGGATGTTCGCGCCGTCCGCCTCCGTGAAAATATTGAGTATATGAGCCGTCGAAGCGGCCAAGGCCTTCTACTTCGTTCTTAACTGCGTGAGAATGAACAATATCCATTATGACTGCAATTCCCATTTCGTGAGCGGCGTCTATCAGTTCTTTCAGTTCTTCGGGAGTGCCGAAGCGCGAAGATGCGGCGAAAAAACTCGATACGTGGTAGCCAAACGAGCCATAATAAGGGTGTTCCTGAATGGCCATAATCTGGATGCAGTTGTATCCGTCGGCCTTTATCCGTGGCAAAACATTTTGGCGAAATTCGACATACGTGCCGACTTTTTCCTCATATCCCGCCATTCCGATATGACATTCGTAAATCAGCAGCGGAGCGGTATTTGGGGTAAATGTTTTCTTTTTGAATTTATAAGGATTTTCGGGATTCCAGACTTGTGCGCTGAAAATCTTGGTATTAGCGTCCTGAACAACGCGCTGCGCCCATGCCGGAATGCGTTCGCCCGAACCGCCGTTCCAATGCACTTTCAGTTTGTATAAATCATTATGTTTTAAGGCATTATCAGGTAATTCTATCTCAAATATTCCATTTTCGATACGATGGAGCCGGTATTCTTCCTTTTCCTGCCAGCCGTTGAAATCGCCAATCAGGAAAATATCAGAAGCATTTGGCGCCCATTCGCGAAAAATCCAGCCTTTTTCGGTAACGTGGAGTCCGAAATACAGGTATCCGCATGCGAAATCGCAAAGCGAAATTTGCCCGTTTTGTGTCAATTCCTTTTCCTTGCGCAAATAGTATTCGTAACGCCCTTCAATAGCGACGCTGAAAGGTTCGAGCCAGGGGTCGTTCTTGATTAATCCAAGAGTTTTCTTGTCATATTTTGTTTTCATCGTAATTACTTTTCGTCAATAAATGAGATAAATGCAAATTTTCATAAACATAGCCATTTAAATTTTGCGTAAAATTAAGCATAAAAAATCAAATGGCAAAAATAATTAAAACAATTCGTTCAATACTGCAACTTCTGCGCCGTTCGGCTGCCGAATCCGCAGCAAATACGACAAAGTCGGCGCAATCTCTACGGCGTTTACCGTCCGGAATATCTCGTTATGCTTGATATTTCCGCCTAAAAAGAACAGGGGCGAAAGCGCGGCGGTGCGGACATAATTGCTGTTAACAGTTTGATTATCAGTTATTATTGTCCATCCGGGCTGAATTTTTAGATACAAATCGCCGCTCGTTGCCTTGTACATTCCACGCCGGAAACGCTCGCTCTGCCACGAATCGCCGAACAGCCACTGCTCCGACGGCACAACTTCCTGAACTCCGCTCAACCGCACCAAAAAATCAGAGGCTTTACGGATTACATCCTGACGGTCAAGTCCTTTATCCTCAATGAGTTTCTGATTCAGATAAATCTGATTTTCATAAAAACCTTTCGTCCAGTCGCCCGAACCGTAAATAGCGGCTAAATACATATTTAACAGTGCTATACAGCGCGACGGATAAAATTCACCCGCCGGATTGAAGCCTTCGGGAAGTTTCGACCAAGCGTCGTAATATCCGCTGCCGGTCAGGACTACAAGCGCATTTTGCAAGCCGACTTTCGAGTCAATCAGAGCGAGCAGGCGTTCAATTTCCTTGTCCAAACGATAGTAAGTATCCTGTATTTCCCAACTGAAACTTCCGGCTGCCGCGTCATATTCGTATTCGCCTGCATAATAGGTAATTGCGAGAAAATCTGGATTCCCGCGCTTTCCAAAGTCGGCATACTCAAAAAATTTTGAAGCCATATCGGTTATCTCGCTGTTAATCAGGGGCGACTGTTTGATTCTCAAAAACCTGTTCATGTCCGCTTTTGAAAATGTATGCCGAAACGAACTAAAACTTCGAGAATACGAAAACGCGCTGTACGAGCGTAAAGCAGGCGTCCATTCGTCTTTGCCGTCGAATGTCTGCGAGGCGTTGTAGCGGTCGATGTACCAAGGAATATTTTTGTAGTAAGTCGTTGTCGCCCAGTGGCCTGTGTAATTGTCAAGCCAAAAAGCGGCGTCGGCGTATTTTCCGGCGGAAATAATTGCTTCTTCGGCATTGGGAGCGATGGCGTAAATGTCTGAATATCCGCTCGATGCAATTTTTAATTCGTCGGTTATCGTCGAACTCATTATTGCCAAAGGCGAAAATCTGTCGGATGTATAATTTCCGATATAATCTTTATCGTAAAGGATGGATGTTTCCCTAATTGCCTCAAAATCATAGCGTTTGCTGCCTGTAATGCCGTGAACATTCGGGTATGCGCCGGTAAAAAGCGTCGCCATCGAAGAGGCATTATCTATCGAAGTAAATCCAAAATCGACATTATGATACACTAATCCGTTGTTCATCAAGCGTTTAAATCCTTTTTCGCCAAAAGTCGGACTGAAATATTGCAGATAATCGCCGCGCAACTGCTCAACAACCACAAACACAAGCAGTTTCGGCGTCTGCTTCTCGACCTGCGCAAAGGCGGAAACAGAAATCAAAAGCGCAAAAAAGGCCGCAAAAAATCTATTTTTTTTGTTTAACATAATACTTTAAATAATATGCAGAACTAATTAATAAACAAGCAATTAATGGGATACAGGCAATGTTGAGTTCCTGTGGAATCCAATGCCAAGCAAGCAAAAGAACCGCCAAAACCGCGAAATTTAATGCGTGGTACCGGACAAAAACCGGCGAACGCCGTTTAAGCATAAATCCCGCAAAGCCAAGTAGTTGCAAAGGATGTATCCACAGCAGATTCCAGTTGGGAAAAGTGCAGGGATGAACCGAAAAAAATGCCACAAATGCGACTAAACATCCGCCAAGCCCGGTAATAAGAAACAGAATCGAAAGCCACCACAGCCGTTTTTTCCGAATCAGTCCCCAAATTATAGAAACCGCAACTATCAAAAACAATATAATTCCAACAAACAAAGGACTTTGTAAGATATTTTCAAACTTATTTCCAACATTTTTTCCATCCGGTTGAGAGGCTTCGAGCAAAGTGCGTTTGGAAATAACAAGAGGCCGTCGGCTGCCGCCGCCTGACAAAACCGTCGCTCCGTCGAAGGCCATCATCAGCCTTTCGGGCAAAAACTGCGATGAACGCCCGCAAATAAGCGAATCGGCGCCGCTGCCTATCAAAAAATCTATCCCAAATTCGAGCCAGGGATAAGCGTCGGTCAGCCCGTGAACTAAACGGCGGAATGTAAGTTCCTCATTCTGTTCAGGATATGCCAGTTCGCCTCCGCAATATTTTTCTACCAAATCGCGGGGACGCAGGGTGCAGTTATCAAAAAAATAATTGTAGCGGTACTCGATATTTTCAGGCTGCAAATTTTCATCCAAAGCATTAATTAGCAATAATTTAAGGCTGTCGGGAATAGCAATTTCCTGTTCTACGACAGTAGAATTTCCACGCCGGTAAGCATTGATGAAATCCAGCATTGAAGCGGCAGACAGGAAATAATCGGTTTCGCCTTTAATAAAATGGTATAGAAAATTCGGGCGGTTGAAATCGAAAGTCCCCCAATTCAGCACAATATCAAGCCCTTGCGATGGGTCGGCAATCCTCAAAGCGGTATGTCCGAAAACCGTATAAACCGCATTGGAACGCGGCATCACGGTCAGCAGGCTAACCTTTGCATTATCGTAATTTCCCGCTTTCGCAACAAAAAAACAGGAAATAAACAGGAAAAAAAATAATCGTTTCATCGCTTAATTTTCGGCAAAAATACTACAAAAAATGCGAAAAACGGAAAACTGCTGAAAAATAATTGCAAATAGCCTGCTTGATGAGCGCTCATCGCCTATAAAATAACTAACAAATTAACAATATCGTTCTGTTAATTTTCGACCCCTATTATTTTGATATTTGCAGATTCTCACCTGTCGCCCAACAAATAATTAGCGGCATTAACCAAATAAATATACTCCGGCGCAATGCCAATCACATATTCGTTTTCGCTCCAAAGAAAGGGGTAATCATCGCGGTTTTCAGGGAAATCGGGCTTCAAGATACGCACGCCCGGCACAATTCCTCCGGGGATAAACGTAAAATCGGCTCGATTGTTGCCGTAAGCAACCCGCTTCGGCTGAACGCCTACGCCTGACACAAACGACAGATTGTGAACCGGATGGCAGCCGTAGATATAATCCAAAGCGCGGAAAATAAAGTCCGTATCAATCAAATCGGGATAAAGCCGGTAGAGGTCGAAGCAAAGGTTTGCACCGCTTATTATTTGACCGTTGCCTGCCCAGCCCGCATCAATTATCATAACTCCAAAGGGCGAAATGCTGTCCGTTTTAGCCATCCTGTCGGCAAACTGCTTTACCGTCGGTTTTAACCACTGCTTGAAATCGTCGTCCATAAAGGGCGCAATATTAGCAAATAAGGCAAGATTCATTTCGGGCGACTTTTTAAGTTCCTGCAAAAGTTCGTCGAAACGCGCCTTATATTCCGTCTTTCCGGTCGTGCGCCAGAGTTGAAATGCCGCCTGACATTCGCTCTGAACGGTAAAATCACGGATGAAAAACGGCTGTCCTTCCTGCGATTCTACAGGACGGCTATGCTCGTCTTTCCAGACAAATTCGGACAAAGAAAGACATTCGTCCGCAAATTTCGGGTTGCAGTCTTTCAGCGTCCGCGCCGCGCCCGCTAACGAAACGACAGTCGAGTAATTGAGCGAAGGCGAATGATTGGTAAAGGCCCAGCGGTCGTCCGAAGCGGCTCCTTCCTGAACTACGCCGTCAGTTTTTGTCAAAGCATCGCCCAGATGACGGTATTGATAAAGGTGCGATTCATTAATGCCCGGTATAGCGTAACCGATTGACTTGACCTGTGCTGCGAGTTGCAATGCGCCATGTTCGATTTGCTGCAATACATCCGGGATTCCGTCCGGAGCGTGAATCTCGACGTAGCGGTCTTTTTGATTAACAGTCGTTTCGTCGCGGTCTAAACGGAAAGTTTCCCATACCTGAACGAGCCGCTGGACTACGCTTTCCTGCGAAGGCGTTTGTATATCGAAGTCGCCTGCATCGAACCAGCCGCCAACGTTCAATCCGGGAATATGCTGCAAAGGTTTGAAGCGGTTTCCGGTTACCGGTCCCTGCCGCCAGCCGTCCCAGTGGATACGGTTCAACGGCGCTTGCAGAGCGTCGTCAAGGTGGGCTGCGCCGTGCCAAACGCGGTAGCCTTCGCGGACGAATATATGGTCCATCTGAACGGGCATAAAAACGTCGAGCGTCGGATACCATGTTTTTTGGTAAACGTCGTTTGCGATTGGGAAAGGCGAAGTTTCGACATCGCCGTATTTCAGCAGGTAAATGCCGGTTTCCTTAATCGCCGAGAAGTCGAATTGCAGATAATTGTAGCGAGTGAAAAGCCCCCATTCGGCAGGACGCGCTTTCAGAGCGGCCGTCCGGCTTCCGTCGGGATTCACTTTCAGCAGGGAAACAGACGAAAGCGCACGGTCGTTTTTGTCGAGTTCTATAACTGCAATCTTCTTTTGGTCAGGATGATAGCCTGCCTGCGAATAGGCGATTACCGGCTCGCGCGTCCAGCCGGAAACGGTTTCGACAGTGATTTTCCATTCGGCTATACGGCCTGTTTTGCCTGCCGGAAGCAGTGTCCGCACGGTAAAAGTACCGTTCTGCTGCTTGTTTCGACCGTCGAAAAGCATAATATCGCTACCATCGGCCGAGGCTATCGTAATATGCTTCAACGGCTCGTCGGGAGCGATTTCCAAGCATTTGCCCGCGGCTATCGGGCGAGGCTCGAACTGTCCGTTGATTGTTGTCATAATGTCTGCCGGCGAAACAGGGAAGTAACCCGGCTGTCCGTCCATACTCCACGAATGTCCCCAGTAAACGGGCGGGAAAAATTCGATATTCAAACCGGCGATTCCGACAAGGCTGTCGGGTAAGGCGGCGTCGGTGTTTACGCTGAAATATAAGGAGTTATCCTTTGCTTCGGCCGTAAGGGTATAGGCAAATCCGTAGTCGGCAAAGTTCATTTTCACGTCGATTCGGTTGTTCAGGCTATCGACTTTCCGCTCGACGAAGCGGGCAATCGGGTCCCATTGTCCGGGCGTCGGATTAAGGCGCACGTCGCCGTTTGCGGCAACCCTCACGCCGTGCTGGATAATTTCAAGGGCGCTAATCTTTGAATCGTCGAAAGTCGCATCATACATATTGCTGAATACTAACACGTTAAGTCCGCGCTTTTCAAAATAACCGCTCGAATTTAGGGCAAGATTCCCCGTATCGGAGGCCTTTTTCCCGCATCCCGACAGGCAAAAAATACCTGTAATCAGGATTAAAACATATTTTGTTTTCACTTTATCCTATTTTAATGTTAATTTTTTTCAAATCTTTATCATCGGAACTGTTTCCGTAGAGAATTTCGTAATCGCCCGCAGCGACCCGCATTTCGTTGAAGTCGGAATCGAAAAATTCAAAAGCCGAAGCGTTCAAATCTATTGCAATGTTCTGTTTTTCGCCCTTTTTGAGGTCGATTCGTTTATAGGCTTTCAGCGATTTCAGCGGCGCGTCTTTGTCGCCAAGTTTGCGGATGTAAACCTGCACAACCTCTGCGCCATCGCGCTTTCCGACATTAGCCACCGGAACGCTTAAACTTACCGTTTCGCCCGATTTTATGGCGTTTTTGCTCAATTTCGCTTCGCCTATTGTGAATTTTGTATAGGAAAGTCCGAAACCGAAGGGGAAGAGCGGCGCAGTTTCAAGGTAGCGGTAAGTGCGTCCCTGCATTGAATAATCCTCGAAATCGCGCATTCCGACAGTGTCTTTATAGAATGTCAGCGGCAATTTTCCCGCAGGATTGTAATCGCCGAAAATAGCGTCGGCAACGGCTGTCCCGCCCTGTTCGCCCGCGTACCACGCTTGAAGGATGGCCTCGCAGGTTTCGGTTTCGGGAGCCAGCCCAACGGCCGAGCCTGAACAGTTAATAAGGATGACCTTTTTCCCTGCGGTTTTCAGCGCCTTAATGCATTGCCGCTGAACAGCCGGCAACTGTATGTCGGTACGGTCGCCGCCCTTGAATCCGGGTATTTCGACAGGCATTTCTTCTCCTTCGAGACGGGAAGATATTCCGCCCACAAATATCACTGTTTCAATACCTTTCAGGCGCGTAATCAGATTGTCGAAGTTCACCGGAACTTCCCGACCGAAGGTAAACGACAGATTTGCATTGCCTCCCCAGTTGGGCGCAACGTATTGAAGTTCAATCGCATAATCTTTTCCTTTCTCTGTTTTCAGGGGAACGCGGGCGTTTTGCGAGCGTCCGTCGGCGTCATACACCTTTTCGCCGTTGATGAAAAGCAGGCAGTCGCCGGTCGATTCGATGCGGAAAACGATTTCTTCCGAAGCGTCGGCGTGATAAACCGTTTCGTATTTCGCCGAAAAGTCGAGCATCGAAACTCCCTCTGCGAAAGTATATTGCCCCATAGTCGTCTTCTGGAAAGCGTCCTGATAATATTCTGTCGCCACAGGATTTCCTTCCATCTTTATATTGTTCCAAAAGGCGGCTTTTACGCCGGTTTTCCCGTCTTTTGACGCTTTTGAAAAGTAGTTTACCGTCATTTTGTCGTCGGTAATATCGCAGCCTCTATCGTATAAAACGCGGTCGGCGCCAAGTTTTTCGCGGATTCCGTCCGCTATTGTTACCGTATGCGCGGGCGTAGCGTTGTAATTTCCCCACATCATCCGCTTGTCGTCGGCATTTGGGCCGATAACGGCAATCTTTTTGTTTTTGGCGAGCGGCAAAATATCTTTCCGGTTTTGCAGCAAAGTCATTGTCTGACGCGCCATTTCGAGGGCGAGTTTTTGATTTTCCGGGCTGTTGATAACCGAAGGGGAAATTTTAGTCCAAGGAACGAGCGAATCGTCGTCGAAATCGCCAAGTTCGAAGCGTTCCGTCAGGAGGCGCAATACGCTGTTATCGACGTCCGATTCAAGCAGCAGGCCGCGTTTTACCGCTTCGGGAACTTTCAGATAGGCATATCCGAAACCACATTCCACATCGGTACCGGCAATTACGCCCTCGGCAGCCGCGTGCGTCGGGTCGGAAGAAGTTTTATGATTGTAATAAAAATCGGCAATTGCTCCGCAATCGGATACTACAACGTGCCGAAATCCCCAGTCGTTTCGTAAAATCCTCTGCATCAGGCGGGTATTTCCGCAGCAGGGTTCGTCGTCGAGCCTCTGGTAGGCGCACATTACCTGCCGCACGTCGGCTTCCTGCACCAGCGCCTTAAAAGCGGGCAGATAGGTTTCGTACAAATCGCGCTTGCCTACGTCGTTCAAATTGAGCGTATGACGGCTCCATTCAGGGCCTGAATGAACGGCAAAATGCTTTGCGCAGGCGAGAAGTTTGCGGTATTTTGCGTCGCGCGGGCCTTGCAGTCCGTTAACGACCGCAATTCCCATTTTCGACATCAGGAAAGGGTCTTCGCCGTAAGTTTCCTGTCCCCTGCCCCAGCGCGGGTCGCGGAAAATGTTGATATTCGGCGTCCAGACTGATAATCCGTGAAAACGGACGCTTTCTTTGCCGGCCTGTTTTTCCTCGTTCACGCGGGCACGCGCTTCGTCGGAAACGGCGTCGAACACACGATAGACAAGTTCTTCATTGAACGAGGCCGCCATTCCTATCGGTTGCGGAAATACGGTAGTTCCCATCTGATTGGCGTAACCGTGAAGAGCCTCGCTCCACCAGTCGAATTTCTTTATTCCCAGCCGCGGAATCGCATCCGAAACATCGCACATCAGGATTGCTTTTTCGTCCAAAGTGAGGCGCGAAAGCAGGTCTTTTGCCCGCTCCTCGGAACTCAAAGCCGGGTTTTTATAGGGTAAAACTTGCCCCGACATGAGCATCGGGAAAGCAATTAACAGAAAAAATAATTGAAGTGTTTTCATTTATACTAAATTAAAATTTTTCAAAATTAACTATATTTTTTTAATTTTCATACAGCAAATTTTGAGATGTTACATGGATGAAAAGATTTGTTACAGACTATAAAAAATCAATGGAAATCCATTGCAGATTCCCATTGATTTTTGTTGTAATCCGGCAATAAATTACCAGAAATAAATATAAAATGCTACCGTAATCGCGATTATAATGCAGGTATGGATAACGTCCCACGCTCCCCAACTTGCCCGAGTAGCGGCTTTCTGCTCCGGCGTCGCCGTTCCGAATACCAAACCGCGGATTTTTTCTTCCGAAGGCTTTTCGGTAAACATACTGACAACTATAATTACAATTATGCAGACAAGAAGCATCCAACCGCAGAAGAACAGCCAGTTGTAATCGTAAAACAGGTATTTGAACAGACCGCCGCTTTCGGAGCCGGTTACGCTGTAAAATACTTTCGCGCCAAGACGGGTAAGTCCGATTGCCAAACCGGCTATCAATCCCCACATACCGCCTTTTGCCGTCGCCTTTTTCCAAGTAACGCCAAGCAAAAACGCCGCAGCGATGCCCGGAGCCAAAACCGACTGTACATCCTGCAAATAGTTGTACAAAACCGAACCTACGCTTTTCATAATCGGTATCCAAAGTATGCCGAGGATAACAATCACGACCGTAGCGACCTGCCCGATACGAACAAGTTGTTTTTCGGGAGTTTG
>JAISUN010000132.1 GCA_031272085.1 Dysgonamonadaceae bacterium
AAAATAATCGGCCGCTACAACCTGCTGAAAGACAATCGAATCCGCGTGATTTCGATTGCCGCTGACGTGAACCGCGGACTTTTTGAAGAAACGGCTCAAAAACTTGTCTGGCAGGACAACTTGTGCGATTTTCGCGGTTTTGACGGCGAAAATTTTGTCAATTACGGCGTTGTAGGCGCTCCCACGTTAGTTTTGATAGACAAGGACGGCATAGTCCGCGGGCGGTACGCGCGGATTGAGGAGTTGCTTAGGAAAGACAGTTTTTAAAACTTTATAATTTTAGAAAAAATGTTTATGGGACTTACAGAACTGAAAGAAGCCGCTCCCGACCAATGGGAAGCCTGCTACGAAGGCCGCTACGGCCGATACACAATTTTCGTAAACGGCGACGGCAAAACCTTCACCGGACAGGCTTGTACCTGTCCCTGCCCCGACGATGAATGTAAGCACATAGAACTTGTAAAGGCGATTATAACGTTCAAAAACGAGGAAAAACAGAATAAAACTTTGTGTTCGAGGCTGTTGTCATATTAAAAAAATTATTTTCTATAATTCCACAAAAGAGAAATAATATACAATGTTAGTTAGTTTTATACGATGAGCGCTTATCAATAAGTTTAGCCAAAACCTTTGTTTTTAAGAAATTAGGTCAAAAATAATATATATGCCAAAAAATTAAATAACTAAATTAAATTAATAAAAGGTGTCAGATGCTCGCGAGCATCCAAAATTTAACCAGAACCTTTTTATATTTAAAAAATTTGTCTAAATTTGCGCAACAAAAGCCGCAACAAGATGCAGGAAAATAAAAAAGTCAGCCCCTGGGCGTGGATTCCGTCGCTATACCTGATGGAAGGCCTGCCTTACGCGGCAGTGATGACCGTTTCGCTGATAATGTACAAGCGGATGGGCGTTTCAAATACCGATATTGCCTTATATACCAGCCTGTTATATCTGCCATGGGTTATAAAGCCGCTGTGGAGTCCGTTTATCGATATGCTAAAAACCAAACGATGGTGGATTGTTGTTATGCAACTGCTTATTGGCGCAGGTTTTGCGGGCATTGCATTTTCCATTCCCCTGCCTTTTTTCTTTCAGGCGACTTTGGTTTTTTTCTGGATTATGGCGTTCAGTTCGGCGACTCACGACATTGCCGCCGACGGATTTTATATGCTCGGCCTCGACAGCAACCGGCAATCGCTTTACGTCGGCGTCCGCAACACGTTTTACCGCATTGCAACCGCCCTCGGACAGGGCATTCTCGTGATTTTGGCCGGATTTCTCGAAAGTTCTACCGGAGCCGAACCGCTGAAAATCAACATCAGCGCATCGCCCGATTTCGCGCAATCCACGCTTTTTATTCCTCAACAGCCTGAAATTCAATACGATGAAAACGAAAAAATCCGTTTTATAACAGATTGTGAAACGTATAATATTGGTACAGAACAAATTAACGCCGACAGCGCAAAACGTTTCCTTGCCGAAATAAGAGCCTTGAACCTGAAAAACGGTTTTATTTCCGAAGAAACGCAAAATGCCGCCGTAATCGACAATTCGGGCAAAACCGGAAATCTGGTTGCAGTAGCCGTCCGCTTGTCGGGAAACCCCGATGAAAACAAGGAAATAGCACTGAATACAAGCCTCAACCGAGGCGACAAAAGCATTTCCATAGTTCAGGGCGAACGGCTGACTTTCAACGCAAACAACTGCGGCAAAACGGCTTACATAGTTTTTCAGGCCGACCCGAAACTGAACTCCGCCAGCAGCGCCGAATACCGCGGACTTTCGGGCAATATCCCGCTCGCGTGGTCAATCACGTTTTTTGTGCTGGCCGGAACTTTCGTCTTTTTCAGTTTCTATCATCGAATAATGCTGCCGAAGCCAGATTCCGACCGGCCGCGAGCCAATTTGAAAGCCCAAAACATACTCGGCGATTTTGCTGCGACTTTTGTTTCATTTTTCAAAAAACCGCACGTCTTGGCCGCGCTGTTTTTTATGCTCACTTACCGTTTTTCGGAAGCCCAACTGCTGAAACTTATCTATCCGTTTCTGCTTGATTCAAAGGAAGCCGGCGGACTTGGGCTGACCACCGGACAGGCCGGATTTGTTTACGGAACCCTTGGAATTATCGGCCTCACAATAGGCGGAATTATCGGCGGGATAGTCGTAGCCAAAGGCAGCCTGAAAAAATGGCTCTGGCCGATGGCTTTAAGTATGCTGCTGACCGTCGCCGCTTTCCTGTATTTGAGTTTCACGCAGACCGGTAATATGCTCATTATCAACGCTTGCGTGTTCATCGAGCAATTCGGTTACGGATTCGGGTTCACTGCCTACACGCTTTATCTGATTTATTTTTCGCGGGGCGGACAAAAAACCGCGCATTACGCCATCTGCACCGGATTTATGGCTCTCGGAATGATGATTCCGGGCCTCTTTGCAGGCTGGCTTCAAGAATTGCTCGGCTATAATCGCTTCTTTATCTGGGTGTTGCTCTGTTCCGCCCTGCCGATTTTGGGAACATGGAGTATTTACCGCCATATTGAAGACGAAAGTTAAAAAAAATTATTATCTTTGTGCCTCGTTTTAAGACATTGTAGAATGATAAATTACGATTTAAATAAGATTAAGGCATTTGTTTTTGACGTTGACGGCGTGCTGTCGCCCGAATCAATTCCGCTGCACATAAGCGGCGAGCCTATGCGGATTGTGAATACCAAAGACGGTTACGCAATGCAACTTGCCGCCAAAAAAGGCTTTCAACTTTGCATAATTACAGGCGGCGATTCCAATGCCGTAAAAATAAGGTTTGAAAAACTCGGTTTTCAGCACGTTTACCTGAAAGCCAAGGACAAGATAGCGGTTTTTAACGAATTTCTTGCCGAAACCGGCCTGAAACCCGAAGAAGTCTGCTATGCAGGCGACGATATTCCCGATTATGAAATAATGCGGGTTGTGGGGCTGCCCGTCTGTCCGGCCGACGCAGTTCCGGAAATTAAGGAAATCGCGCTTTACGTTTCGCCCAAAGACGGCGGCGAAGGCGTTGGCCGCGACATCATCGAACAGGTGCTGAAAGTTCAGGGAATCTGGATGAAAGACGATGAAGCATTCGGTTGGTAATTACAGACTTATACTCGCTTCCAACTCGCCGCGGAGGAAAGAGTTGCTGTCGGGTCTCGACCTCGATTACGAGGTAAAAACGCTGCCCGACATCGAAGAATCATATCCCGACAGCCTGCAACGCGAAGAAATCCCACTCTATTTAGCCCGCCTGAAAGCCGATGCTTACCGCGGTTTGATGCGGGACGACACGCTCCTGATTACGGCCGACACCATTGTCTGGCTCAACGGAAAAGTTTACGGCAAACCGGCCGACCGCGAAGAAGCAATCAGGATGCTGCAAGACCTGTCGGGACAAACACACGAAGTGCTGACCGGCGTTTGCCTGACCACAAAAAACCGTCAGGAATCGTTTTTTGCGATGACAAAAGTCCGCTTTTCGGAATTAGAACTCTCTGAAATTGAGTATTATATCGATAAATATAAGCCTTACGACAAAGCCGGAGCCTACGGGGTTCAGGAATGGATAGGCTACGTGGGAGTAGAATATCTCGAAGGCTCGTTTTACAACGTTATGGGACTGCCTGTGCGGCTGCTGTATGCTAAATTGAAGGAATATGGATTTGCGGAGTTGAAATAAAAAATAGCAGCGAAAATTGAACAATAAATTAACTGTATGACATAAACAAATTTAACATATAAATTAAGCGTTTAAAGCAAATTCTTGCCTTTGAAACTTCTACAATTCAAATTGCACAAGAATATTGTAACGCTCGCAACTTGCGGGCTTAAATAACGTAAAAGATATTGTTTTAATTTTTTATAATTTTTATAAACGTTTTTATTCAGGTTTTTTAGGCAATAGCAAAGATAGCATTACCGCAAACTCCGAGCCGATTTAACCTTATAAGCCTTGCGCAAAGCCATGATCCGCTCCTGATTTTCCAAAGTCCAGGCAAGCAAATTTTCGAGATGCGGCATCAGGCTACGCCCTAAATCGCTCAAACTGTACTCGACGCGCGGCGGAACTTCGGGATAAATTTTCCGTTTCACAAAACCGTCTTCTTCGAGCGAGCGCAGCGTTACGGTCAACATCCGTTGCGAAATGTCGCCGATTGATTTCCGGATTTCGCTGAACCGCAGCGTGCCATTGGTTTTCAGCGTTATGAAAACCAAGAGCGACCATTT
>JAISUN010000136.1 GCA_031272085.1 Dysgonamonadaceae bacterium
ATAAACCACATAGCACCCGTAGGCAAAGCAAAGCGCCGACGAAACGACGACGAGCGCCGTCCGCAACCGCTTGGAATCTATCAGCCGCCGCGAAAACGGAACGCTGAAAATGCCGGCCAATCGGCAAAAACAAGATTGTCGATGCCTTTCAAATTTTTCCGAAAAGCCAATTCACCGATTTGCTTAACGTTTCCCAAGGGGGTTTCTTTTTTGCCTTCGTTGCCTTTGCGGTTGATACCTGTATTTGTGTAATTATTTGCTGAGGTTGTTTTGTTAAATCAAATTAGGTGGTAATGAGGTTTTATTGGTACCTGATAGCCCGAATGGGCTTGATTTCCCATAACTAATTTTCAACCCTTTCAAAAGCCGTATATAAATGTCGATTGCTTCGCGGATTTCCGATGTAAAAACAAACTCGTCGGCCGAATGCGAGCGGGACGAGGCTCCCGGCCCGATTTTCAGCGCGGGAAAACGCATAAGGGCGCGGTCGGACAGCGTCGGCGAGCCGAAAGGCTGCAAACCAAGCATAAGGGCGCGTTCGACAAGCGGATGATTTTCCGCTATCGACGAGGAATTGAGCCTTACCGAGCGGGCAATGATTTCGCAGCCGCAGGAGGCGCTGATTTCTTCCAAAAGTTCCGCATTTCCGTAAAATTCGTTGGGGCGGACGTCCACTGTAAACCGCAATTCGTCGGGAACTACGTTGTGCAGCCGGCCGGCCTCGATTTGCGTAACCGTCATCTTTACCGCTCCGAGCAGAGGGCTGATTTTTGGGAACTGCTTGCTGCGGAACCACTCAATCACCGGAATTGCTTTGTAGATGGCATTTTCGCCCTCGTTGCGGGCGGCGTGTCCCGATTTTCCGCGCACTATGCCGTCAAGCACCATCAGGCCTTTTTCGGCTACTGCCGGCTGCATCTCGGTGGGTTCGCCAACTATGCCGAGCGCAATTTCGGGAAGGTCGGGCAAAACCGATTCTATCCCGTTTGCGCCCGAAATTTCTTCTTCGGCCGAAGCAAGGAAAATGAAATTATTGTCTTCATCAAGTTCATTAAGCGCCATAAATGTTTGAAAAAGAGCAACTAACGAGGCTCCCGCATCGTTGCTCCCAAGTCCGTAAAGTTTGCCCTCTTCTTCCGAAGGAAGAAAAGGCTGACGTGTCCAGCCGTTTGTCGGGCGGACGGTGTCGATATGCGAATTGAGTAGTATAACAGGCTTACTGTCAGCCCATTTCTGCGAAAACAGGTAGATATTGTTTCCTTTCCGGCGGGGGGAAAGTTTGAGTTCGGCAAAATAATTTTCGAGCAAATCGGCCGCCGCATTTTCCTCGCGGCTAAACGAAGGAACGGCAATCAATCGCTTCAATAAATCGATAGAATCATAATATGCAGCGTCAATATCCATAAATTAAGAATTTAAAAGGACAAAATTAGAAAAAAAATTGTACTTTTGTACTCAATTTTACATTAAAATATGGAATATTATCATTTAAGCCGCTTAATTCACGAGCAAGCGGGGAAATTCAAAGACGAAACGGCTTTGAAAGTCCGCAACGACGCCGCCGGCAAATGGGAAACTATTGATTGGGATACTTTTTCAAAGAAAATAATGGCTGTCGCCCGCTCGTTTTGCCATATTGGCGTTAAGCCGCAGTCAAATATCGGGGTTTATTCGCCAAACCGCGTGGAATGTCTGTATATCGATTTCGCCGCTTTTGCCAACCGCGCAGCCGTCGTGCCGATGTACGCTACCGCTTCGGTCAGCCAAATCCGGTACATAATCGAGGAGGCCGAAATAGAAATCCTTTTCGCAGGCGAACAAAAACAGTACGACAACGCCCGCGAAGTGATGAAAATTTGCCCCCGTCTGCGCCAAATAGTGCTGCTCGGAAACAAAATAAAAAAAGATGCAACTGACAAAACCTCAATAACTTTCGATTTCTTCGAGTCGCCCAAGAACCGCTCTTCGCAGGACATTATTGCCGTTGATAAACGAATGAAAGAGGCTAACGAAGCCGATACTGCGCACATTATCTACACTTCTGGCACTTCGGGCGAACAAAAAGGCGTAGTAATCACTCACGGCAACTATATCGAGGCTTTGAAAATCCACGACATCCGCCTTTCTTATTTGCCGCAACGTTTCCTGACAGTCAGTTTTTTGCCGCTGACGCATATTTTCGAGAAAGCGTGGTCGCTATATTGCCTTCACAGAGGCTGTTGCGTTGCAATCAACACCGACCCGAAAGAAATCTTGCGCACCGTATCCGAATTGAAACCGGAAGCGATGTGCAGCGTCCCTCGATTTTGGGAAAAAGTTTACGCCGGAGTTCAGGAAAAGATTGAAAATTCGAGTTTTATAGTAAAGCGCATTTTCCTCGACGCAATGGCGACGGGAGAAAAATACCAGTTCGATTACATCAACAAAAGCAAAAAACCGCCTTTCTTTTTGAACCTCAAAAACCGTATTTACAGCAAAACCGTTTACCGGATGCTGAAAAAAGTTTTGGGAATAGAAAACGGGTTGATTTTCCCCTGCGCAGGCGCCTCGCTGTCGGAAAACATCATCAAAATGTTGAGGTCGGTCGATATTCCCTTAGTTTACGGATACGGCCTGACGGAATCTACGGCTACCATAAGTTGTTTTCCGCAAACAGGTTACGAGATGGAAACCGTCGGAAAAGTAATGCCGCAAGTCGAAGTCAGAATCGGCGATGAAAACGAGATTCAGGTCAGGGGCAAAACCATAATGAAGGAATATTACAAGAAACCCGAAGTTACAGCGGCCGCCTTTACCGGCGACGGATGGTTCAAAACCGGCGACGCAGGCAGCCAGACCGCTAAAAACGGGATTATCCTGACCGAGCGGATTAAGGATTTGTACAAAACCTCGAACGGAAAATATATCGCTCCGCAACAGATTGAAATGCGCCTGCTGGCCGAAAAATTTATCGACGGAGCATTTGTTGCGGCCGACAAGCGGAAATTCGCATCAGCGCTGATAATCCCGGAATATAAGGAACTGAAATCTTTCGCCCAAAAACAGGGAATCGCCTTCGAGAGCAACGAAGATTTGTGCCGCGACAGCCGGGTTATTGCTCTTTACGAATCCATAATTTCGGAGATGAACAAAGAATTTGCCAATTACGAGCAGATTAAACGCTTTGTCCTGCTGCCGGAGCCGTTTACGATAGATTCAGGCGAACTGACCGACACCCTGAAAATGCGCCGGCGGGTGATTCTCGAAAAATATGCGGATGCGATAGACTCGATGTACGATTGATTTCTATCGAACTTCAACACTGATTGACAGCGAGTTACCCGCATCATCCACAGCCGTAACCGAATGTCGCCCCAAAGCGAGCGGCAAGGTAAGTTTGTGAAAATCGGAGGTTGTGGCAACATATTCGTTGTCGATATGCCAGAAAACCGTTGCCTGCGGGCTGTTGTGGGCAAGTTCAAATGTTATTTCGCCGTCGCTGCCGTCCAACTGTTTCGGTAAATGGACAACCGTATTTCCTTGCGGGTAAATGAATTGCATCGGATGTTCCGCGGCGTCGCCGCAACCGGCCTTGAAGGGCGGCAAAGGCTGATAATCGGGATGATTCCGGCGGTAAAACCACGCCCAGGCAGGCGGCAAAACAAAGCGGTTTTCGCGGATGACAGGCTCGCTTCCGGCGCAACTTTCATAAACGCGGTAACGCCCGTCGGCAGTGAGATTGACGCTAATATGATACGGACAGGGCGCAGTTTTCAATCCCGCCTGATGAATCAAAACCGTATCGATTTCACCGCAAAAGCGGCTTTTCAAATGTCCCGACAGGCGACAAACTTCTGCTTCAACCATCTCTTTTTCAGGCATTTTGAACCATCCTGACGAAGGCAACATCTCGAAAATGTCGAACATCACAGGGCCTGCCGTTCTTGCGCCCGTCAGGTTCGGACGGCCTTCGCCGGAAGCGTTGCCGACCCAGACGCCAACCACGTAGCGCGGAGTTGCGCCCACAGCCCAGGCGTCGCGGAATCCGTAACTTGTGCCGGTTTTCCACGCTATTTTCTGCATCGAAGGGATGGATTTCCAGTCAATCTGCTCCGGCCGGTTTACTTCGGTCAAAACCTCGAAAACCTGCATCACTGCCGCCTGCGAGAAGGTATTTTTTTCCTGTTTCGGATTTTCTCCTTTAATCAGCGAAAAATGCGCATTTTCCAAGCCCTGCAATGTCCGCGCCATATTGGAATATGCGTTTGCAACATCGCCCAAACGGGCTTCGGCTCCGCCAAGAATAAGCGACAGTCCGTAATGCGAAGCGGGCTTCGGTAATCGCGCTATGTGATTTTGTTTCAGGAAATTATAAAATTTCGGAACGCTGTATTTCCGGAGCATATAAACCAAAGGCACGTTCAGCGAGTGGCTAACTGCCTCCGAAGCCGGAACTGCGCCCTCGTATTGAAGATTGAAATTTTGAGGCGAAAAACCGTTGATATTCAACGGAATATCGGGAAGCAGCGTGTTCGGCAGGATTTCGCCTTCTTGAAGCATTGCGCAGTACAGAAACGGTTTCAGGATGCTGCCGGTGCTTCTGTCGGCCTGAACCACATCCACCTGATTCCCGGCGTCTTTGTCGCTGAAACGGACATTTCCGCAATACGCCAGCGTTTGGTTGTTTTTCACGTCGATTACGATGGCCGCCGCATTTCGGATTCCGCTTTGCCGGAAATCGACGCTCCGGCGTTCAAGCAGGGTTTCGATTCTTGTCTGCAAATTTCGGTCTATGGTGGAAATAATCTGTTGGCCGCGTTTTTCCCCATAAAACAGGGAAACCAAATACGGAGCGGTTTGCGGAAGTGGCAAAGGTTCGCCCGGAAGCGGTTCGTCAATGGCAAGTTCGTAATCTGTTTGGGATAAAACTTTGTCGTCGAGCAACTTATGCAGCAAGCGGTCGCGTTTTTCTTTCAAAGCCGGTCGGTTGCGCGAGAGATGAAGCAGCGCAGGCGAATTAGGCAAAACGGCAAGCGTAGCGGCTTCGGCCCACGAAAGCCGGTCGGAAGAATGGCCGAAATAACGCTCCGAAGCGGCTTCCAGCCCGACGACATTTCCGCCGAAAGGCGCATTGGAAGCATAAATAGCGAGTATTTTCCGTTTGGAATATCGAAATTCGAGGCGGGTGGCAAGGACGGCTTCAATAACTTTTTCCGAGATTGTTCGTTTCTTGTTTCTCGACAAGCGGATGACTTGCATCGTGATAGTGCTGCCGCCGCTAACAGTGCGCTTTTCGCGGATGTTTTGCAATAATGCGCGACCAACAGCCATAGGATTTACGCCCCAATGATAGCGGAAATAGCGGTCTTCAAAGCGGGTGAGGCAAATTTGAAATTTTTCGGAAACTGTGTCGCGGGGCGGAAACCGCCATTGTCCGTCGTCGGCAATCCGCGCTCCGAGGAGTTCGCCGTTACGGTCGTAAACTACTGTCGCACAAGGCTTGTCGAAAAGATTTTTCGGCAGGCAAAAATAATAGGCAATAAGCAGAATGAGCAAAATCGCCCATCGAAATTTATGGCGCAGTTTTATCTTCAAATTTTCCTCTTTTCTTCCCCAGTTCTTTCCGTTTTCCCTCAAAAAGAACGTATTGCCGGTACTCGCAGTCGATTGAGCCGTTTATCAGTTTCATTTTTTTTGAGGGTTTCAGCCCGATTTTGTCAAACCCTTCCATAAATGAGGAAATCAGCCACGCTTCGCAACCGGGGAAAACGTGTTTCAGCCGTTCGCCGATTTGCGAATATGTTTCCAACAGATTTTCGGGATTCAGCCGCTCGCCGTAAGGCGGGTTGGTAACGATAAGGCATTTACCGGGACTTTCCTTTATCTCGCTGACAGGCAGCGTTTTAAGTTCGACATATTTTGTCAGGCCGGCATTTTTCACGTTTCTTGCCGCACCTTCAACGGCTTTTCGCGAAATATCGGAGCCGTAGCATTTGAAATTAAATTCGCGCTCGCGGCTGTCGTCGGAACTGACGCGCTCAAACAGTTCGGCGTCGAAATCGTCCCATTTTTCAAAAGCGTAGCGGTCGCGAAACACTCCCGGAGCGATGTTCAGCGCAATCAGAGCCGCCTCAATCAGCAGGGTTCCGGAGCCGCACATCGGGTCAACGAAGGGACATTCGCCTTTCCAGCCGGTTTTCAGAATCATTCCTGCGGCAAGGACTTCGCTAATCGGAGCAGCGCCTTCTTCTATGCGGTATCCGCGCTTGTGCAGCGATTCGCCCGAACTGTCGAGGGCAAGCGTACATTCGTTATGCGAAATATGCAAATGAAGTTGCAAATCGGGATTGTTGAGCCGAACCGAGGGACGGGCAAGCCCCTGCTCCGTAAAGTAATCGCAAATTGCGTCTTTTACGCGGTAGGTTACAAACTTTGTATGCGAGAACGATTCGGAATAAACCACCGCGTCGATGGCAAACGTTTTTTTCTCCGGAAGCATCGTCTTCCAGTCCATTTTTTTTATTTCTTCATAAACTTCGTCGGGATTCGAGGCTGTAAATGTTGCAATCGGTTTCAGTATCCGGAGCGCGGTTCTGCAACAGAAATTGGCCTTGTAAAGCATTTCTTTGCCGCCTTCAAACGACACCATCCGGCGTCCGATTTGAATTTCATTTGCGCCCAGTTCGGTTAATTCACGCGCCAGCACGTCTTCAAGCCCGTAGAGGGTCTTGGCAAGCATTTTAAATTCTTCTTTCATCTTATAAATGTTCCTCCGCCGGTATTGATGTGGCTTGCAGAGGTAATTACTACTTCTTTCACTCCCGAAGCGATGGCCTGAAAAGCATTGTCGAGTTTCGGCAACATTCCGGCAGTAATCCGGCCTTCTTCCTTGTATTGAGCGTATAAATCCCTGTCGAGGAACTGGATAACGCTGTTTTCGTCGTTTTCGTCCAACAAAACTCCCCGCTTCTCGAAGCAGAAAATCAGGCGGACATTGAAGTCGAAAGCCAGCACGCGGGCTACTTCCGAGGCGATAGTATCGGCATTGGTGTTCAGCAAATTGCCGTTTCCGTCGTGGGAAATCGGAGCCAAAACAGGCGTGTATCCCTGATTGAGCAAATCGTTCAAAACGGGAGCATTTACTTCTTTTACGTCTCCTACAAAACCGTAATCAACCTTGCCGACAGGCCGTTTTTCGGCAAGAATCAGGTTCAGGTCGGCGCCCGTAAGCCCGATAGCGTCCATTCTCAAAGCCTGCAACTCTGCGACTATGTTCTTATTAACCAATCCGGCATAAACCATCGTTGCAATTTTCAGCATTTTTTCGTCGGTTATGCGCCGGCCGTCAATCATCTGCGTTTTTACGCCTAATTTTGCGGCCAAATCCGTTGCGGCGCGGCCTCCGCCGTGAACTAAAAGTTTGTTTCCGGCAATCAGCGAAAAATCTTTGAGCAAGGTTTTTAACGAATCCTTTTCTTCGATGATTTGTCCGCCGACTTTCAATATTGTAAGTTGTGATTTCATTGAAAAAATTAAAATTTTCGATACAAAAATAATATTTTCCTTTCACATTTCGGCAAAAATGGCGATATTCCGAAAAAATGAATATATTTGCAATCAAAAAAATTAGTTTTTATGGAACAATTACCGCTCGCCGCCCTCCTGTTTTATGCACTTTACGAAGGCCTGCTCCACGCCTTTGAAGCCGACCATATTTTGGCTGTAACTAACATTGTTTCACGCCGCAACCGGATTTTGCCTGCCGTAAAAGACGGGATTTTCTGGGGATTGGGGCATACTTCGACCATTTTCCTGATTGGAATCCTGATAATTCTTTTCAAAGTCAATATTCCGGAAACCTCGTTTTCGTGGTTCGAGGCGGCCGTCGGGCTGATGCTGATAGCGGTGGCTTCGTTCCGAATATATGTCTTTGTAAAAGAGGAAAATATAACAATTCATACCCACACCCGCGAACACGCCGGAGCAAACAAGGAACCGCACATTCATATCCGCAAAAACGGCGAAAATCTGCACCGAACTTCTTATGGAATAGGGATAGTCCACGGCTTGGCAGGCAGCGGCGCTCTGGTTGTGCTGGTAATGACGCAGATAGGAACGGTTGCCGACAGCCTGCTTTATCTGCTGATTTTCGGGATAGGTTCGATAATTGGAATGTCGCTTGTGGCCGGCATTTTCAGCGTTCCGTTTTCGCGGCGGCTGATAGATTCCAAGCGGTTGCGGACGGCGCTCGTCGTCGTTTCGTCGGCGCTTTGCTTTGCCTACGGGTGCTATGTGGTTTAT
>JAISUN010000139.1 GCA_031272085.1 Dysgonamonadaceae bacterium
CCCCACAGGCAGGCTGTCGCGGTTGGTGATAAAAACGTTTGGCAGCAGCAGGCCGCCGAGATTTGCAGCGGATTTGGGATTAAGGTCGAGCATCGCGCCCTTCGCAGGCTCGTCTAAGGAGCCGATAGTTACCTGTCCCAATGCAAAATTGGGAACTAACAGACAAAAAACGTAAAAAATCAGCCGTCTTTTGGCAAATAAATTAAAAACACTTTCCATTTCTATTATTTTTTTATTTGTTTATAAACACTCTTTCTTATATAACACCTGAAACTGAAAAAAGTTCACGAAAATTGGCAGTTTTTTCGGGAAAATGCGGTCAAAAAAATCATAAGTCATTGATAATCAATGAAAAATAATTTTAAAAAGGGGCGTAATTTAGACAGAATCTAAATAATACTCGTTTTATGCCTGATTTGTAAAGACAAAAAGATGCTGAAAACAATTTTTATATTGCTGTTTGTATGTATGTTTAAAGATTTTTTCACTACATTTGCAATCTGATTTTTAATTACTTTTTTATGAATTTGGAAAAACTGAAAAGCAAAGTCCGCAATGTCCCCGATTTTCCCATTCCGGGCATTCAATTTAAGGACGTAACAACCTTGTTCAAAGATGCGGAAACGCTGCGGGAACTGTCCGACGCTTTGTACGAAATGTACCGCGATAAGGGCATTACAAAAGTTGTCGGCATCGAATCGCGCGGCTTTATTATGGGGCCTTTGCTTGCCGAGCGGCTGAACGCCGGATTTATTCCCATCCGGAAACCGGGGAAATTGCCGGCCGCCGTCTATGAAGAAACTTACGAAAAAGAATACGGCCCGGATGCAATTCAGGTTCATCAGGATGCAATCGGCGAGGGCGAAACGGTGCTTCTGCACGACGATTTGCTCGCAACAGGCGGAACAATGGCCGGCGCAGTGAGGCTGATAGAAAATTTCAAACCGAAAAAAATTTACGTAAATTTCCTGATTGAACTGGAAGATTTGAACGGACGCGAAGCCTTCCCGCCCGAAATCGAGGTGGATTCGTTGATAAAATATGAAGCCTGAAACGGATTTATCGGCGATTCTGTCGGCAATTCCCGAAAGTCCGGGTTGCTATATGTATTTCGACGAAAATGACGCAATCATTTACGTCGGCAAAGCCAAAAACCTGAAAAAAAGAGTTCATTCGTATTTCAACAAGACGATAGAAAACCCGAAAACCCGAATTATGGTGCGGAAAATACGCAACATCCGCTACCTTGTGGTCGGCTCGGAAGAAGACGCTTTCCTGCTCGAAAACAGCCTGATTAAGGAGCATCAGCCGCGCTACAACATAATGTTGAAGGACGACAAAACTTACCCATGGATTGTGGTCAAAAACGAACCTTTTCCTCGGATTTTCCTTACAAGGCAAAAAATGGCCGACAAATCGCGCTACTACGGCCCTTACACCGCCGTCGGAAGCACAAAATACCTGTTGCGGCTGCTGACGACGATTTATCCAATCCGCAACTGCACCCACTGCCTGACTGCCGAAAATATTGCGGACAAAAAATTCAAAGTTTGCCTGCAATATCACATCAAACGCTGTTTAGCGCCCTGCGTTGGCGCCCAAACGGAAGAAGATTACAACGAAAACGTTCAGGCGATAGAAGAAATCCTGAAAGGAAATGTCCGCACGGTAAGCCGGAAAATCTACGACGAAATGCTGCGCCTCGCTGCAAATATGAACTACGAAGCGGCCGAAATCCTGAAACAGCGCTACCTGATTCTCGAAAATTATTCCTCGAAATCGGTCGTCGTCAATCCAAGCCTGAACAATATCGACGTTTTTTCTTACGACGAGGACGAGCAGACGGTTTTCATCAACTATCTGCATATTGCGTCGGGAAGCATTGTTCAGGGCTATACCATAGAATACCGCAAGCGGCTTGACGAGCCTCGCGAGGAAATTCTGGGAATGGGCATTGTGGAACTCCGTTCGCGCTTCGAGAGTACGGCGCGGGAAGCGATTGTGCCTTTCGTTCCCGATATTGAATTGAATCAAGTAGTATTTACCGTTCCGCAGCGGGGCGACAAGAAAAAATTGCTCGAACTGTCGGAAAAAAATGCGCGGCAATACAAAATCGACCGCTTGAAACAGGCCGAAAAACTGAATCCGGCGCAACGTGCCGCCCGAATCCTGAAAACCTTGCAAAAAGACCTGCATTTGAAGGAATTGCCGGTTCACATCGAGTGTTTCGATAACTCAAACATTCAGGGAACCAACCCTGTTTCGTCCTGCGTCGTGTTCAAAATGGCCAAACCTTCGAAGCGCGATTACCGGCATTTTAATATTAAAACGGTTGTCGGGCCGGACGATTTCAGTTCAATGTTCGAGACAGTTTCGCGCCGTTACAAACGATTGAAAGACGAGGAGCAGCCGTTGCCACAACTGATTGTGATAGACGGCGGAAAAGGGCAGTTGCACGCCGCGGTTGACGCCCTGAAAAGCCTGAACCTTTACGGGCAAATTCCGGTTATCGGCATCGCAAAACGGCTGGAAGAAATCTATTTTCCCGAAGATTCCATTCCGCTGTACCTCGACAAAAATTCCGAGAGCCTGAAACTTATCCAGCATTTGCGGGACGAAGCCCACCGCTTCGGAATAACCTTCCACCGCTCGAAGCGCAGCAAGCAACAGACTGAATCAGAATTAGATACAATAAAAGGCATCGGAAAAGTAACCAAAGATTTGCTGTTAAACCGGTTCAAAAGCGTGAAGCGCATAAAAGAGGCTCCGCAAGCAGAGATTGAGGAGTTGATTGGCGCGAAAAAAGCGGAAATATTGTTGCGGGGCTTAATTACGGCGTGATAATTGCTGCTGTGTTGTAAAAATGGTGGATTACAACAAGATAAGCAAATAAGTTTAAAAAAGTAAACCGGGAAAATAATCAAACGTTTCGAATAGGAGCCGTTTTACGGTCGCCGCATACAGGTTCGCCGGAAAAATCAGGCTCGTTATCATCTTCATTATCAGATATATATTTTAATGCAAATCTATTGTCTGACAAACTGTTATCTCGTACAAGAAAGAGCGGTTCTTCATTGATTGCCTCCAATGCTTCAATTATAACATTCTTGCTGTATTTTGCCATTTTGCAGGTAGCGTCGTAATCAGGCTTGCCGTCGGTCATTTCCAGACCGCAGGAAATCGCGCCGTAATGAAGCCTGATGTTGTCGTAAGATATTTCGTTGCCGCCCTCGTCTAATGCATTTAAGCAATTATGCTCTTCGTCAAAGGAAGAGTCATAGTTATTAGTAATTTCATCAGGGTCGTCAGCTTCAAAAAAATTTTTATAGACCGGGATAGCAGATATTTGCGTTCCGTCGGGGCGCCTGTTCATAAGAAAGTCCTCTATCAGGCTCATTACAAAACCGTTAGCAAACAAATAATTGGCATACAGCGGCGTATGTTTAGCATTAAAATCCTCCTCTGCCTGCCGCAACGACTCCATAAAATCGTTGTCTTTCTTATAATAAAACTGCTGCTCGACTGTCATAATCGTTCAATTTTCATTTAATCCGTACTGCAATGTTTTATTTCCAAAGTACCCCCGACAGGAATCGAACCTGTATTTAAAGTTTAGGAAACTTCCGTTCTATCCGTTGAACTACGAGGGCTTTTTCCTGAAACGGACTGCAAAATTAATACTTTTTTTGCATTATAAAAAAAATTTCATAAATTTACAGCGCTTTTTACGAACAAATTTTCAAATTAAACTCTGTCAATATTATGAAACGGTCTGTTAATCTTGCTGTTATAGCATCTGTCTTTACTTTGTCAGTCTTCATGACGGCCTGCTCCGAAAAGGAAATCCCGGCCTCGGAATTTCTTTCCTACATCAACGCATTCCCCGACGGACTACTCAAACCGGACGCTGCAATCAGCATCGAACTCGCTTCTGCTCAACCCGACGTTGAGGCCGGAGCCGAAATAAAAGAGCAGGTTTTTTCGTTTTCGCCATCCGTAAAAGGAAAGGCTTACTGGTTGGATAACAGGACGATAGAGTTTATTCCCGAAGCGGGCGGGCTGAAACGCGGACAGGTTTACAAGGCCGAATTTGCGCTCGGAAAAGTCGTAAAAAACGTTGAAAAACGCCTTAAAAAATTCCCGTTTTTGTTCAAGGTGGAAAGCCTGACCATGGATTTCGGCAGCATAGTTTTAGATATTCCGGAACCGGAAAAAGTGAATATCCGCGGCGAAGTCCGTTTCAGCGAGGCTGTTGCGCCGGAAACCCTGAAATCCGCTATCAAAGCCGGCTCGCTGCCGGTTGAGGTAGCGAAAACCGACGACCAGACTGTCTTGCGTTTCGCAATCGACAATATCAGCAAACAAAAAAACGAATCGGAAATAAAAATCAGCATCGACGGAAAGCCGCTTGAAGCGGAAGAATCGCTGCAAAAAAGCGTTAAAATCCCGGCTTCGGGAGTTTTCGCAGTCCTCTCGACCGAACTTGTTTCGGAGCCTGAAAATGCGCTTAAAATCTGCTTTTCGGAGCCGCTGTCTTCCACGCAGGACTTGAACGGGCTGATTACCGTGCCTGAATTGAACTCTTTTACCGTTTCGGTAGAAAACAACAATTTGAGCCTGTTTTTCGACCGCGAAAATATTACAGATAAAAACGTCGGCAGCCTGTCCCTGACTGTTGACGCCGGCGTCAGAAACAGCGCCGAAAAACCGCTCGGGACGCCATATTCCGAAACGCTTTCCCTGAAATCGAACAAGCCGAAAGTAGAAATCCTGAAAGCGGGCAATATCATTCCCGACGAAAACAACATAATCCTGCCGTTCAGGGCGGTAAACCTGAAAGCGGTTGACCTGAAAATAATCAAGATATTTGAAAATAATATCCTTATGTTTCTGCAATCCAATCAGTTAGGCGGCTCAAACGAATTGCGCCGTTCCGGCCGGCTCGTTTATTCAAAAACTCTGACTTTGAACTTGAAATCGGACAGGGATTACGATTCGTGGCAAAATTATTCGCTCGATATGTCGAAAATTATCCGCAAAGACCCGGGCGCAGTTTACCGCGTAGAACTGTCGTTCAAGCAGGCTTATTCGACCTATCCATGTGAAAATGACACATTTAAGATAGGAAACAGCAATTCCGGCGAAGTAAGCAATATCGTGCTTGAATCCGATGAAATGGACGATTCGGCCTGGGATGTGCCTAACACTTACTATTACGATTCGAACTACGACTGGGAACTTTACGACTGGCAGCAAACCGACAATCCATGCCATCCTTCGTATTATATGGGAAGCGACAGAACGGCGGCCTCCAACATTATGGTATCCGACATTGGGCTGATAGCAAAAGGCGCTTCGTCGGGACAATGGTGGGTCTCAACGGCTAACCTGCTTGATACCAAGCCGATAAAAGATGCGGAAGTTACATTTTATAATTTCCAGTTGCAGGCAATCGGCGTTTGCAAAACCGACGAAAACGGCTTCGCAACAATTACTCCCAAAGGCAAGCCGTTTATCGCCAAAGCCTCTGCCGGAGGGCATAACACCTATCTGCGGCTGGTTGACGGCGAAGAAAACCCGTTGAACCGCTTCGATATCGACGGAAAAATCATCGAAAAGGGGCTGAAAGGCTTTATTTACGGCGAACGCGGCGTGTGGCGGCCGGGCGATACCCTTCATCTGGGATTTATCCTTTACGACGCCGAGAAGCGGATTCCCGACAAACACCCCGTTACCTTGGAAGTTTACAACGCCCGCGGACAATTTTATGCAAAAACAGTGAAAACCGACGGCAAAAACGGATTTTACGCCTTCGACCTCCCGACCGACGCCAACGACCCGACCGGATTGTGGAACGCATACGTCAAAGTTGGCGGAACGACATTCCACAAATCGCTGCGAATTGAAACCATTAAACCTAACCGCTTGAAAATCAATCTCTCACTGCCGAGCGAAAAAATAGAATCTTCGACAAAAACGCTGCCTGTGAAAATCAATTCTTCGTGGCTGACCGGAGCCTCGGCTCGCAACCTGAAAACCAAGGTAGAAGTGAGTTTCAGCCGGGTTAATACTCAATTTAAGGGTTATGAAAAATACTTGTTCAATAATCCCGCAAGCGACTTTGTTTCAAGCGTTAAGGAGGTTTACGACGGCGCTCTGAACGAATCGGGCGAGGCTGCTTTCAACCTTCAAATGCCGGAAACGGCCAACGCTCCCGGAATGTTGAACGCCAATTTCACTTGTCGCGTTTTTGAGCAGGGCGGCGATGCGAGCATTTATTCGCAGTCTGCGGTCTATTCGCCCTATTCATCGTATGTTGGCATAAATTTGAACACTGATAAAAATGAAGTTCTCGAAACCGACAAAGAGCATAATTTCGACCTTGCAGTCCTCACGTCCGACGGAAAACCGGCCACCGCGGCCAACCTCGAATACCGGATTTACCGCATCGGTTGGAGTTGGTGGTGGGAAAACAACAGCGAATCGTTTTCGAGTTACGTGAACGGAAATTCGTATAAGCCTGTGGCAGAGGGAAAACTGAAAACTGCGAACGGCAAAGCCTCGTTTTCGTTCAAAATAAATTATCCCGAATGGGGACGGTATTTTGTTTACGTGAAAAACCTGCAAAGCGGCCATGCAACCGGCGGAACGGTGTATGTGGACTGGCCGGAATGGCGCGGACAGTCGAAAAAAGGCGACCCCTCAGGCCTGAAAATGCTGGCTTTTTCGACCGATAAATCCTCTTATGAAGCGGGCGAAGAAGTTACGGTCATCATTCCCGCATCCGGCGGCGGACGCGCTCTTGTCGCCCTCGAAAACGGCTCGAAAGTAATCAGCCGCGAATGGGTTAAACTCGCTGAAAATGAGGCGACTAAATACCACTTTAAAGCGACGGCCGAGATGGCTCCCAATTTTTACGTGCATATAAGCCTGTTGCAGCCTCACGCACAGACGGTTAACGAATTGCCGTTGCGGATGTACGGCGTGATGCCGGTAATGATTTCAAACAAGGCTTCGGTTTTGGAGCCTCAAATAAAGATGCCGGAAGTTTTGCGACCCGAAACGGAATTTACGGTAGAAGTAAGCGAAAAATCCGGAAAACCAATGACTTACACGCTTGCCATAGTCGATGAAGGCCTGCTTGACATTACAAATTTCAAAACGCCCGACCCTTGGACGGAGTTTAATGCCCGCGAAGCGCTTGGAGTGCGCACCTGGGATATGTACGACTACGTTATGGGCGCATTTGGAGGCAAGTTTGCGGGAATGTTCGCCGTCGGAGGCGACCAAACGCTGAAATCGCCCGATGCAAGAGCCAACCGCTTTAAGCCTGTGGTCAAATTTATTGGGCCGTTTTCGCTTGCGAAAGGCGGGAAAGACAAGCATAAAATCACGCTTCCTGCTTATGTCGGCTCGGTTCGCACAATGATAGTTGCGGCACAGGACGGGACATTCGGCAAAGCCGAGGCCACAACTCCGGTGCGCACGCCTCTGATGCTGCTTTCGTCGCTTCCGCGCGTGTTGAGCGTAAATGAAGAAATCAGCCTGCCGGTCAATATTTTTGCAATGGAAAATTCGGTTAAAGACGTGAGCGTGAAGGTGGAAACCGGCGGCCTGCTTGTCCTGAACGACAAAAACAACAAGCCTCTTCACTTCGCAAGCCCCGGCGACCAGATGGTTTATTTCTCAATGAAAACCGGCTCCAAAACCGGAGTTGAAAAGGTAACGATTACCGCTTCGGGAGGCGGAAAAACATCGCAGGAAACGATAGAAATTGCAGTCCGCAACCCCAATCCGGCAGTCGTTCAGTCGCAGTCGAAACTGCTTGAAGCCGGGCAGTCGGCCGAGTTTTCGTATCAACTTACCGGCGCTTCTGCCGACGACTGGACGCGCCTCGAAACTTCGCGAATACCATCGGTCAATATCGTGGAACGCTTTGATTATCTGAATGATTACTCCCATTTCTGTTCCGAACAACTGACCTCGACCGCTCTGCCTCTGCTTTATTTTTCGCAGTTCAAGGATATGGACAAAACAGAAAGCGCAATGGTGGAACAAAATATCCGCACAGCAATTAAAAACCTGTACGGCAGGCAGTTATCCAATGGCGGAATAGTTTACTGGCCGGGGCAGTCGGAAGCCAACCAATGGATTACAAATTATGCCGGAACATTCCTTGTTTTGGCTCGTGAAAAGGGCTACGAGGTAAACGAGGGCGTTCTGAAAAAATGGCTCGCTTTCGAGCAGCGGGAAGCCAGAACTTGGAAAGCATCCGACGTAAACAACTATTATTCGCAGAATTCCGAACTTACGCAGGCCGACCGGCTTTATGCGCTCGCTCTGGCCGGAAATCCCGAATCGGGAGCGATGAACCGCCTGAAAGAGCAGAAAAATCTCTCGCAGCAGGCTCGCTGGCGGCTGGCGGCCGCTTTTGCCCTCGGCGGGAAAACCAAACCGGCCGAAGAACTGATTTTCAATCTTTCGGGCAATGTGGAACCGTATTATTCGCCCCAGACTTACGGCAGTCCGGGACGCGACGAGGCTTTGATTCTGCAAACCCTGACCTTGCTCGGCCGCAAGGAACAGGCTTTCCAACAGGCGCAACGCTTGGCAGCAACGCTTTCAGAACAAACGTATTACGAAACTCAATCAACCGCTTTTGCGCTGATGGCGATGGGACAGTTTGCCGAAAAAACCGGCGGAAATATCAATTACGACTGGACACTGAACGGCAAAAAACAGCCTTCGGTAAAAACAGCGAAAGCCGCTTCCATAACCGAACTCGCGAAAGGCGCGGGAAAAATTGAACTTACAAACCGCGGTTCAGGCCTGCTGTACGTCAATCTGACCTCGAAATATTGCCCCTTAGTCGATACTTTACCCGCTATTTCAGAAAATCTGAAATTGGAAGTTAGTTATGCCGATATGGACGGGAAAAATCTCGACGTCGCAAAACTCGCGCAGGGAACGGATTTTGTTGCAACAGTGAAAGTTGCGAATACAAGTCCGACTTTCGATTATTCCGATTTGGCGCTGACACAGATTATTCCCGCCGGATGGGAAATTTTCAGCGAACAGGCTACTGATGCGGCTTACACTTACCGCGACATTCGCGACGACCGCGTTTTGACCTATTTCTCGCTTTACCGCGGCCAGTCGAAAACCTTCAAAATCCGTCTGCAAACGACCTATATCGGCGTGTTTGCGCTTCCGGCTGTGAGTTGCGAAGATATGTACAATACGACGGGACGGGCGCGGACGCGGGCGGCGGCAACAGTTGTGGAAAGGCAATAAAAAAAGGGACGGCCGGTCGCGGGCAATCCCTTCTAATTGTTTTATTATTTAAGTTTAGTTGTGTTCACTCACTGACAACCTCGAAGGGAATTTCTACCGAAACTTCCTTGTGAAGTTTTACAGTCGCCTTGTATTTGCCGACTTCCTTCACGCTGTCTTTGATAAGAATGATTTTACGGTCGATGTTGAAGCCGAGTTTTTCCAATTCTTCGGCAATCTGGATGTTGGATACCGAACCGAAAATTGTTCCCGTAGAACTTGTTTTTGCGCCGATGGTCAGCGAAACGCCTTCCAGTTTGGCTGCCAAAGCCTGTGCGTCGGCTTTGATTTTTTCAAGTTTGTGTGCGCGCTGGCGGAGGTTTTCTGCCAGAACCTTTTTAGCCGATTCAGAAGCAATAACTGCTTTCTTCTGCGGTATGAGATAGTTGCGGCCGTAACCGCTTTTTACATTTACCAAATCGTCCTTGAATCCAAGGTTGATAACGTCTTCCAATAATATTACCTGCATAGTTATTCCTCCTTTTTTATTTCATTAAATCGGTTACGTAAGGCAACAAAGCCAGATGACGGGCGCGTTTAACCGCCTGCGCGATACGGTGCTGGAATTTCAGCGAAGTACCGGTTATGCGACGAGGAAGTATTTTTCCCTGCTCGTTCAGGAATTTCTTCAAAAATTCCGGGTCTTTGTAGTCGATAAACTTAATACCGCTTTTCTTGAATCGGCAGTATTTTTTCTTCTTAACGTCCACCGTGGGCGGAGTTAAATAACGTATTTCAGAATTGTTCATTGCCATTTTTTAGTCCTCCTTTACAGTTGATTCGGTTACACTTTCTTTTTCTTTCGATTTGTTGCGGCGTTTCGCTGCATAAGCGGCAAAATCCTTGTCCTGACGGAACGTCAGGAATCGAAGCACTCGTTCGTCTCGCCTGAACTGGGTTTCCAATTTGGCAATCACTGCGGGTTCGGCGTTAAATTCTATCAGAGTATAGAATCCCGTCGATTTCTTCTGAATCGGGTAAGCCAACTTGCGCAGGCCCCAATTCTCAATGTTGACTATTTCGGAGCCTTCGGCTTCGAGCAAGTTCTTGAATTTTTCAACCGCTTCCTTCATCTGATTGTCAGATAAAACGGGAGTTAAAATGAAAACGGTTTCGTAGTTGTTCATTGAATCTTTTGTTAAAATTAATAATGTTTTTAAAATTGAGCCGCAAAGGTAATGTTTTTTTTTGAAACGGGCAAGTTTTGGCGAAAATTTTTGCTAAAAATGAAAAAAAATCAATCAATTATCTTTGCCTATATAAAATGAATTACAATGAAAAAGACGAGGCGGCGCCGCGTTTTTTTCATTCATCAATATTAACAGATAATTTTTCCCCCACTTTCAACCAAAAATATTATTATGCTTAAAATAAGCATTTTATGCTATTGAAAACCGGTTAAAAACCTTGTTAATAACTTGATAATAAAAAAATATTGAAAAAAGTGGGGTAAAGTGGAGAATTATTTTTACCTTTGTCGTGTGAATCAGTTATTTAAAAATGGATATTTTTATCGGAAATATGGATGCAAAAATGGACGCAAAAGGCAGGGTTTTCGTTCCCGCCGCGTTCAGGAAGATAATGCAGACTGCCGGAGAGACGCATTTCATTATACGCCCCGACATCTTCAAAAACTGCATTGTCCTGCACCCAAAATGCCTGTGGATGGAAGAACTGATGCACCTCCGCTCCGAACTCGGACGGTATAACGAAGTCGAACAAAACACTTTCCGCACCTTCCAGATGAACAAGGAAGATGTGGAAATGGACGCTAACGGACGGATTCTGCTCCCGAAACGCTACCTGCAATTCGCCGGCATAAAGTCGGAAGTTACATTCCTCGGAATGGACGGGACAATAGAAATCTGGAACAAGGAAGAATTAGAAAAAACGGTATTCAATCCCGAAGAATTCCGGAAAAATGTAAGCAACCTGCTTGGCGCAAAACGATGAAAACAGAACCTGCATACCACGTTCCCGTGCTTTTGAAAGAAAGCGTTGACGGCCTGAACATCCGCCCCGACGGAGTTTATGCCGACCTCACATTTGGAGGCGGCGGACATTCGCGCGAAATCTTGAACCGGCTGTCGGAAAACGGCCGCCTTTTTGGTTTCGACCAGGACGAAGACGCTCTGCAAAATGCGCCTGACGACCGACGTTTCACGTTTGTACGGAGTAATTTCCGCTTTTTGGAAAATTTTATGGACTGGTACGGAATTGACGGCCTCGACGGGATTTTGGCCGACTTGGGCGTTTCGTGGCATCATTTCGACGACGAGACGCGCGGCTTTTCGTTCCGCTTCGACTCCAACCTCGATATGCGGATGAACCGTCAGGGCGGAAAAACGGCTGCCGACATCCTGAACACCTATTCAGAGCAGGCCTTGGCCGATATGTTTTATCGCTTCGGCGAACTCCGCTGCTCGCGGGCTTTGGCAAGGGCGGCTGTAAAGTTCCGCGAAAATCGGAAAATCGGCGCTACATCGGACTTTTTGGAAATTGCACGCCCGTTTTTCTCCCGCGAAAAAGAGAAAAAACAGATGGCGCAGGCTTTTCAGGCCTTGCGGATTGAGGTTAACGACGAGGCCGGAGCGCTTGCCGAAATGCTGATTCAGGCAGGCCGCCTGCTGAAAAACGGCGGAAGAATGGCTGTCATAACCTATCATTCGCTCGAAGACCGGCTTGTAAAAAACTTTTTCAGGTCGGGGAATTTGGAAGGAAAGGTCGAAAAAGATTTTTACGGGAATCTGCTGACGCCTTTCCGCTTGATTAACAACAAAGTAATCGTTCCCGACGCGGAAGAACAGGAAAAAAATCCACGTTCGCGAAGCGCAAAACTACGAATTGCAGAAAAAAATGGCTAAAAAAAGCACAAATTGGTTTGCAAGCATCGTCGGAGGCTCCTTCCTTACCGAAGAATCGTTCCGGAAGCAGACGAGGCTGATTATCCTGATAGTCGTCCTGATTATCCTGTTTATCAGCAATCATTACGCCTGCATGAAAAAATTGACGCGGATTGAGCAGTTGAAATCCGAACTTCAAGACGTGAAATACGAGAATTTGGTCATTTCGACCGAATTGACTACCAACACCCGCAAATCGCAAATAGAAGATATGCTGGATAAAAAGGGGATAAATTTAAGCGCCCCAAAATCAACAGTTTATAAAATAGAAAAATAATAAGATTATGGCAACGAACAGCGAAGATAAACAGATTAACCGCAATTATTTTATTGTGGCTTTCCTTGTTGCCATCGTAATTTCGCTGATTATAGGCAGAGCCTGCTACACGATTTTTGTTGAAGGGCCGAATATTAAGATTCCTACGCCGACAACCGTTTCCATTCCTCCGGCACGCGGAAATATTTACGACACAAATGACGAACTGATAGCGACTTCGGAATACCGCTACCGTTTTTATATGGATTTTTGGGCTGACGGTTTGAAAGGCGATACGCTGAAAAAATACGTCGGCGCCCTGTCGCGCGAACTGAACCGCCTGATACCCGAAAAATCGGCTGCACAATACGAATCCTGCATTATGAGCGGTTGGCGCCGCAGGGAAGCCGAAGAAAAAACAATAAATGACGCCAGAGAAAAGGCAAAAGAAGAACATAAGAAATTCGACATCAAAAAGTACACGCGAAGCCGCGATTACCTGCTCTCTGCCATTCGGTACGTAAATTATTCGGAATACAAGGCGATTAAACAAATGCCGTTTTTCAAACTCGGCACAAATAAGACAGGGCTTAAAACGCGGGACGTCGTTATCCGAACCAAACCGTACGGGATACTCGCATCGCGCACTATCGGCGATATTTACGGCGACACTGTACGCGGCGCAAGAAGCGGGCTGGAACTGCAATACGATTCCCTGCTCCGGGGGATTCCGGGTATCAGCACCCGCCAAAAAGTGGAAGGCCGGTTAGTAAACATTATCACTAAAAGCCCTGTTGCCGGACAAGACCTTGTTTCGACGATTGACATCACGATGCAGGATATTGTCGAAAAAGCGCTCTACGACAAGGTTTCGTCATTAGACGCCGAATCAGGCACAGCAGTTGTTATGGAAGTTAAAACCGGCCATATCAAGGCAATAGCCAATCTGGGGCGGAAAGGCGACGGCCGATGGGAAGAAAACGGGAATTATGCGGTTTCGGATTTGAGCGAGCCGGGTTCCACGTTCAAAGTCGCTTCGATGATGGTCGCCTTGGACGACGGCCTGGTACATCCGCAGGATTCTGTGAACGTCGGCAATGGAGTTTTCCATTATAAAGGCGAAAGCATAATCGACCACAACGCCAACCGCGGCGGCTACGGCGCAATCACAGCCGAAAAATCCATCTGGTTTTCGTCCAATGTCGGCGTGTCGAAACTTATCCTGAAAGCCTACGAAAACGACCCCGGACGCTTTGTTGACGGGCTTTACAAGATAGGCCTCAACAAGGATTTCCACCTCGAAATTCCGGGATACGCGGTGGCGCGAATCCGTCATCCGAAAACGGCTGGCGCAACCTGGTACAAAACCACTCTGGCGTGGATGTCTTTCGGCTACGAAACGCGGATTCCGCCGATTTATACCCTCACTTTTTACAATGCGATAGCCAACGACGGAAAAATGGTTAAACCAATGTTCGTCAAAGAGATACGCGAGAACGGAAGCATCAGGGAAAAACGAAAAACGGAAACTTTGAACAGCGAAATATGTTCGGCGCAAACTTTGCAATACATCCGCTCGATGCTCGACAGCGTGGTCAATTATCCGTCGGGAACCGGCAAACCGGCGCGTTCGTCGATAGTCAGGATAGCGGGAAAAACCGGAACTGCGCAACTTTCTTCCGGCGGAACCGGATACAGCGGGCATCAGGTTTCGTTTTGCGGATATTTTCCGGCCGACAAGCCTCAATACTCCTGCATAGTCGTTATCCGCCGCCCGCGCAATGGAGCGCCTTCGGGCGGTTTGATGTGCGGAACGGTTTTCAAACAGATTGCCGAGGAAATTTACGCCGAAAATATGCTCGCAAAACCCATCGAAATGCCTGAAAATCAGAAAACGGCAATGATTCCCGAAATAAAAAACGGATTATATACGCACCTGAAAACGGCGATGAAAAAACTCAACGTAGAATACGTCAATCATTCCGACGGTAAATGGGTGAAAACGGCTTCGGGAACAGAAGAAGTTGCCGTCAGCGACCTTCCGGTTTCGGAAAAAACGGTTCCCGACGTGTCGGGAATGGGCGCCAAAGACGCGATTTTCGCAATGGAATCGTCCGGCCTGAACGTCCGGATTTCAGGACGTGGAAAAGTGGTCAGCCAGTCAATCAGTGCAGGCTCGGCGGCAAAAGGGCAGTCGGTTCTGCTTGTTTTAAGGTAAAAAAATAAAATATAAAAATATGATACTCAAAGACTTGATTAAAACGATAGAAGTAAAGGAAATTACCGGAAACGCCGAAATTTCGATAGAGGGCGTTCATTCCGATTCCCGACAGATAAAACCCGGCTGGCTGTTTGTCGCCGTCAAAGGCACGCAGGCCGACGGACACGATTTTATCGGCAAAGCGATAGAAAACGGCGCAGTGGCGGTAGTCGTCGCCGAGGGATATGACAACGCCATCATTGGAGCGTCCCAAGCCGTTTTCATCAAGGTTGCCGACACTGCCGCCGCGCTCGGCCTAATTGCCTCAGAATGGTATGGCAATCCATCGCAACAACTTAATTTAGTGGGAGTTACCGGCACCAATGGCAAAACGACCATCGCAACCCTGCTATGGACAATGTTTCGTCGGCTGGGCTTCAAAGCCGGACTGCTCTCGACCGTTTGCAATTACATTAACGACCGCGTCCTGCCCGCCACCCACACCACTCCCGACCCTCTGGAACTGAACGCTTTATTGGCCGAAATGGTCGCTGCCGGATGCGATTACGCATTTATGGAAGTCAGCTCACATGCCGTTGACCAGAAGCGGATTTCCGGTTTGCGCTTTCGAGGCGGAATTTTCACCAATCTCACGCGCGACCACCTCGATTATCACAAGACTTTCGAGGCTTACCGCGACGCAAAAAAGGGATTTTTCGACGCTCTAACTTCGGATGCTTTCGCCCTGACCAACAAAGACGATAAAAACGGACTTTTTATGCTGCAAAACACGAAAGCAGAGAAGTTTACATATTCGCTGACCTCAATGGCCGATTTCAAGGGGAAAATCCTCGAAAAACATTTCGAGGGAACGGAAATGAACATCAACGGACAGGAAATTTCCACGCAATTTGTGGGAGTTTTCAATGCTTATAATCTTTTGGCGGTTTATGGGGCTACGACCTTGCTGCGCGAATGCGCGAATGAGGAAATTTTGCGGATTTTATCGACATTGACATCGGTTGCGGGACGGTTCCAGACTTTCCGCTCGAAAGAAGGATTTACCGCAATCGTTGATTACGCCCATACTCCCGATGCTCTGACCAACGTTTTGAACGCTATTCACGAAGTGTTGTCGGGCAAAGGCCGGATAATTACGGTAGTCGGCTGCGGGGGCAACCGCGACAAGGGCAAACGCCCGATTATGGCCAAGGAAGCGGTCAGGTTGAGCGATTTTGCCATCCTCACGTCCGATAATCCGCGTTTCGAGGAACCTGATGATATTTTGGCCGATATGCTTGCCGGACTTGACGGCGAGGACAACCGCCGCGCCCTGAAAATTACCGACCGCCGCGAAGCAATACGCGCCGCCTGCCGAATGGCGCAAAAAGGCGATGTAATCCTCATTGCGGGCAAAGGCCACGAAGATTATCAGGATGTGAAAGGCGTGAAACATCATTTTGACGACCGGGAAATCGTTAAAGAAGAATTGAGAATTGAGAATTGAGAATTGAGAATTGAAAAATTGAAAATGAAAAATGTTAAATACATATCATTTGCGGCAATAATGCTGTTTTTCGCTCCTGCCGCCTTAAACGCTCAAATCGAAAACGAAATAAAATCGTTTGTCGATAGTACGGAAATGATGGTAATCAACGGACGGAAAATGCTGACGCGGCATATACAGGAGGGCGATTACAATAAAATTGCCGAGATTTACGATTACCTGACCGGCTTAACGAGCGAAGACGACTGCGAAGCATTCAGTTACAACGAAAAAATGCTTATCGACCTTCTGCTTGGCGACTGGAACGGCTTTCTGACAAAGGCGGAACATCTGACCGACAAAAAACTGCCGATGTGCTATTATACGCACGACCACGTTGCTTCTGCTTTGTATGACAAGGTAAAATCGGAATACGCAATTCTTGCAGTAGAAACTCAAAATTCCAATCTTTCGGACGAAGATAAGGCCTTGCTTGATTTGTTTCTTTATGCAGTTGAAAATGACAATAATCAGGAATACGAGGCCAAACTCAAAGATTTTAAGAAAAAATATCCACAAACACTGTACAAGGATTTTGTGAGATATTACCTGCCTCAACCGGAATTTTCAGCTGCTATCCCTATAAGTTTGGGGGCTGCTGAAATTTTTCCGACCGGCAATCTTGGCGCTTATTTCAAGCCGGCAACAGGATTTTCAATTGCGATTGACTATTACGTTAACAAAGTGTTTGTAGGATTTCAAGTTACAGGCGGCAAAATGAAACTCCGAACCGATTTGTTGAGCGATAAGACAGGCTATCCTGTTGATTTTTATGCAAATGATAAATTTTCATACTACGACGGCGGCCTGCTTGCAGGATATAATATCTTGAAAACCAAATCATTGCACATTGCTCCCTACATCTATCTTGGCGGCTCTTCGCTGATGAGCGATTTGTACGAAAAAAGCGAAGACGACGATTTGGAATATCACATTTTCGATTCGTTTTTCTTCGGGCCGGGCTTGCGTTCGGAATGGAAAATAGTCGATTTCGGCAAAGAGAATACGAGTATGGGACGAGCCGGAAATTATCTGTCGCTACGCTTCGATGCAGGATATAATTTTCCCGTAAAATTTGATTTCAAACCTGCCCGCGGAGGGGTTTTCTACACCCGGCTGTCGCTGGTTTGGTGGATAGGCTATTATTAACGAAAAAAATATAAAATATGTTATACTATCTGTTCAGTTATCTTGACAAATTAGACTTTCCGGGAGCGGGAATGTTTCATTATATCTCGTTTCGCTCGATGTTTGCGCTGATTCTGTCGCTGATGATTTCGACAATCATCGGGCGGAGAATTATAGAAAAACTTCGGAGTATGCAAATCGGGGAAACAGTCCGCGACCTCGGTCTGGAAGGGCAAACGAGCAAAAAAGGGACTCCCACGATGGGCGGAATTATCATCATTATCGCCATTTTGGTTCCCGTCCTGCTGTTAGCCAAACTGTCGAATATCTACATTATTCTGATGCTGATAACTACTGTCTGGCTCGGATTGCTGGGCTTTTTGGACGATTACATCAAGGTTATCCGCAAGAAAAAAGACGGATTGAGCGGCAAATTCAAGATTATCGGGCAGGTAGGCCTTGGACTGATAGTCGGCCTGACGATGTATTTAAGTCCGGCTGTGGCGATTCACGAAAACGTGGAAGTGGCCAAATCGGGCGATACTACGGAAATTGTTTACAGTCAGGCTGTTAAATCGACAAAAACAACAATTCCGTTTTTCAAGAACAACAATTTCGATTACCGTTCCCTCGTGTCGTTTATGCCCGAAAAGCGGACTGCTGCAACCTGGATTCTGTTCGTTTTGGCGGCGATGTTTATCGTTACGGCAGTGTCCAACGGCGCCAACTTGAATGACGGACTTGACGGGCTGGCTGCCGGAAATTCGGCCATTATCGGCGTTGCGCTCGGCATATTGGCTTATGTTTCGAGCCATATAAAATATGCCGCCTATCTGAATATCATGTATATTCCGGGCTGCGAAGAACTGGCGGTTTTTGCCAGCGCGTTTATAGGCGCAACGGTTGGTTTTTTGTGGTACAATGCGTGGCCGGCGCAGGTGTTTATGGGCGATACGGGGTCGCTCACGCTGGGCGGGATAATTGCCGTTTTCGCAATCGCCATTCACAAGGAATTGCTGTTGCCGATACTTTGCGGGATTTTCCTTGCTGAAGCGGTTTCGGTTATGGCGCAGCGGTTTTATTTCGCTTATACCCGCAAGAAATTCGGGCGCGGAAAGCGGATTTTCAAGATGACGCCCCTGCATCATCATTTCCAGATGAAAGGGAATAACGGGATTGAGGCGTTGATTCAGAAGCCGCTGGCTCCGGTTCCGGAATCGAAATTAGTTGTCCGTTTCTGGCTTATAGCGATTATTCTGGCAGCGCTGGCTATTGCTACTTTGAAAATGAGGTAAAAAATAAGAATATATGGGACTTGTATTTAATTTTAAGGAACAAACGAAAAAAGACGTCAGTTTGGCCGAATTTATGCCGCTCGTGATGCCGAGAATTGTGGTTCTTGGCGGAGGCGAAAGCGGAACGGGAGCGGCTGCGCTGGCTCAAAAAAAGGGATTTGAGGTTTTCCTGTCCGATTCCGGCGCAATTCAGCCGAAATATAAGGAAATCCTCGAACGATACGGAGTTGAATACGAGGAAAACGGCCATTCGGAAGACAAAATCCTCAATGCCAACGAGGTGATAAAAAGCCCCGGAATCCCCGATAAAGCGCCGATTATAAAGAAATTGCGCGAACTCGGAAAGCCGATTATCTCGGAAATCGAGTTTGCAGGACGCTATACCGATGCGAAAACCATCTGCATTACCGGCAGCAACGGCAAAACAACTACCACGATGCTGACTTACCATATCCTGAAAAACGCAGGACTGAACGTCGGTCTGGCGGGCAACGTGGGCGACAGTTTCGCCTTGCAGGTGGCGGAATGCGATTACGAATGGTACGTTATAGAGTTGAGCAGTTTTCAACTTGACGGGATGTTCGATTTCCGCGCCGACATTGCGGTTTTGCTCAACATAACTCCCGACCATTTAGACCGTTACGACTACAAATTCCAGAATTACGTGGACGCCAAGATGCGGATTATCCAAAATCAGACGGCGGCCGACGCTTTCATTTTCTGGAACGATGACCCGCAAATCCGCCGCGAATTTGAAAAACGCCATTCGCACGTCGCCGTTTATCCCTTTGCCGAAAGCAGAGGGAAAGGCGTAATTGCCTGTGTAGAAAACAATAAGATTATTATAGAAACCCCAAAAGGAAATTTTGATATGGAAGAAGAATTGCTTGCGCTCCCCGGAAAACACAACCTGTACAACTCGCTTGCAGCCGGAATAGCCGCAAAACTTGCAGGTATTAAAAACGAAGATATTCGCCGCTCGTTGAGCGACTTCAAGGGCGTGGAACACCGCCTCGAAAAGGTTGCCAAAGTACGCGGAGCCGAATACATCAACGACTCGAAGGCTACTAACGTCAATTCGACATGGTACGCCCTACAAAGTATGAAAACTCCGGTAATCCTCATCCTTGGCGGAACCGACAAGGGCAACGATTACACCGAAATCGAAGCGCTGGTGCGCGAAAAATGCCGCGCCCTGATTTTCCTCGGAGTCGACAACTCCAAACTCCACGCTTTCTTCGACGGCAAAACGCCGCTGATTAGCGACGCCCGCTCGATGCAGGAGGCTGTGGCGCAGGCTTACGAAACGGCCGAAATCGGCGACACGGTGTTGCTTTCGCCCTGCTGCGCAAGTTTCGACCTGTTTAAGAACTACGAAGACCGCGGCGACCAGTTTAAATATTATGTAAGACGTTTATAATATGGACTTTGTAAGTAAAATATGCCGCGGCGACCAGAAAATATGGATGATTTTCTTCCTGCTTCTATGCCTGTCGATAGTGGCTGTATTCAGCGCATCAAGCACGCTGACATTCAACAAAAATTATTGGGAACCGATAACGAAACACGTGATGTTCCTCCTGTTCGGCTCCGCAATCGTTCTCTTCGCAAGTTCGCTGAAACCGAAGGTTTTTACGCTTACCCTGATAGGGCTTCCCTGCGCCTGGGCGCTGCTGATTGCCGTAAAAGCAATGGGTTCGTCGGTAAACGGCGCCGAAAGATACATTTTCGGATTTCAGCCTTCGGAATTTGCAAAATTTTTCCTCGTCGGCTCTGTGGCGTTTTTCCTGTCGAGATACAAAAAAACCAACAGGGAAATTTTTTACAAAATAACCGTCTGGATTTCGATAATTACTTGCGGATTTATTTTTATAGACAACTTTTCGACAGCCGTCCTGATATTCGGCGTCATAATTATGATGCTTTGCATAGCGAGGATTCCGTTCAAAAAACTTGTCAAACTTATCTGGTGGTGCGGCCTGTTTGCCGGTTTGTTCGTAGTGTTGACCTTTGTCATTCCCGAAAACGTTTGGGAAAAAACGCCGCTCAACCGCGCCGTAACGGTAAAATACCGCGTCGGCCGGTTCCTGCATATTATTGATATTGACGAGAGCAGCAAGAAAGACGCTAATTTTCAGGAACTTCAAGCAAAAATAGCAATTGCCAACAGCAAATTTATTGGAAAGGGGCCGGGCAATGGCATTGGCCGAAATGTACTTCCGCAGGCATTTTCCGATTTTATTTACGCAATAATCATTGAAGAATACGGAATGTTGGGCGGAATAGCGGTTTTGGGGCTGTACGTCTGGCTTTTTATCCAGGCGGGGCTGATAGCGCGGCAATGCGAAAGCCTGTTTCCAAAACTTTTGGTAATGGGCAGCGCACTGATGCTGACCGTGCAGGCTATGGCCAATATGGCGGTAGCGGTAGGCCTGATTCCCGTTACCGGCCAGCCTTTGCCGCTATTGAGCAAGGGCGGGAGTTCGATTCTCGTTACCTGCGCATTTATCGGCGTAATATTGAGCGTCAGCCATTTTAATACATTAAAAGGAGTGAAGCGCGACGACGAGATTGGCGAAGAAATGGCCGAGCAAATGCAAATGTCCCTTGCTGCGGAAGAGGCTCGTACAGCAGAAAATTATTCTGAATTTGAAGAAAATTAAAACAAAATCGGTATGGAAAAGGAATTGAAAATCATCATCAGCGGAGGCGGCACCGGAGGCCATATTTTCCCCGCGCTTGCCATAGCAAACGCCCTGCGCGAGCGGCACCCAAATGCCGAAATCCTGTTCGTCGGCGCACAGGGACGGATGGAAATGGAAAAAATTCCGGCAGCCGGTTACAAAATTATCGGTCTGCCGGTTGCAGGATTAGACCGCAAAAATCCGTTTAAAAATATCGCCGTATTTTTCAAAGTGATGAAAAGTATGCGTATAGCGCGGAAAACCCTGACCGATTTCAAACCCGACATAGTGATTGGCGTCGGCGGCTACGCGAGCGGCCCTACGCTGAAAATCGCTTCGCAACTCGGAATCCCTACCCTCATTCAGGAACAAAATTCCTACGCCGGAATAACCAACAAACTTTTGGCGGCAAAAGCCGAAAAAATTTGCGTAGCATACGAGGGAATGGAACAGTTTTTCCCCGCCGATAAAATCGTGCTAACCGGAAATCCCGTCCGCAAAGGTTTAGCCGGAAGCGACGAAAAACGCGGCAAAGCCTGCGCTTTCTTCGGCCTCGACCCCGATATGAAAACCATACTCGTAATCGGCGGCAGTCTTGGCGCTAAAACCTTGAACGACAGCATCCTCGCAGCATTGCCGACGATGAAGGAAAAAGACGTGCAATTCCTCTGGCAATCGGGGAAAACCTATTATCACGACTGCCTCAAAAAATTAGACCCCTATCATACGCAACATTTCGTTCAACTTGTCGAGTTCATTTCCCGTATGGATTTGGCCTATTCGGTTGCCGACCTGATAATCTCGCGGGCCGGAGCCGGCTCTATTTCGGAGTTTTGCGTAGTCGGAAAGCCGGTTATCCTCGTGCCTTCGCCCAACGTGGCCGAAGACCACCAGACAAAAAACGCAATGGCTCTGGTAGAAAAAAATGCGGCAGTTGCGGTTGCCGACAAAGATGCGCTTACCGAACTGATTCCCACGGCATTAAGCCTCGTCAGAAATCAGGAACGCCTCGACGAATTGAGCGAAAATATCAAAAAACTCGCCCTGCCCGACGCGGCCAACCGCATCGTCGATGAAATAGATAAAATCCTCGGAATCGACGGCGCTGCAAACAATATTCAAATGACAAATTCAAATACACAATTCATCTATTTTCTCGGCGCAGGCGGAATCGGAATGAGCGCCCTAATCCGCTATTTCCTCTCGAAAGGCAAAAAAGTGGCCGGATACGACCGCGTAGAATCGGACTTGACGCGGCAACTGAACGACGAAGGCGCCGAAATCCACTACCGCGACAGCGTAGAACTGATACCCGAACCGTTTTTGGACAGGGAAAAAACTCTGGTCGTCTGGACTCCAGCCGTACCGGAAGAACATTCGGAACTGACTTATTTCCGCGAACTCGGCTTCAAAATAATGAAACGCGCACAGGTTCTGGGCGAAATAACGAAAAACAGCCGCGGCCTCTGCGTAGCCGGAACTCACGGCAAAACAACCACTTCGAGCATGATTGCGCACCTGCTGAAACAGTCGTCGGTCGATTGCAACGCTTTTCTGGGCGGAATCCTGAAAAACTACGACAGCAACCTGCTGCTTTCCTCCAAAAGCGACCTGACCGTAATCGAGGCCGACGAATACGACCGCTCTTTCCACTGGTTAAGCCCATGGATGGCGGTAATCACGTCCGTTTCGCCCGACCATCTCGATATCTACGGCACGCCCGAAGCCTACCGCGAAGGATTTGAAAAATTCGCATCCCTTATCCGCGAAAACGGGGTTTTGCTGATAGAATCCGGAGTAGATATTAATCCGGCATTGCAGAAAGGCGTCAAGGTTTATCGGTACGGAACGGGTGAGGGGTGCGATTTCCACCCCGCCAACATCCGCATCGGAAACGGCGAAATAGTGTTCGACTTCGTAACGCCGGAGCGGACAATCGCCGGCATAAACCTCGGAGTGCCGGTAGAAATAAACATTTTAAACGGAGTGGCCGCTATGGCAATCGCTCACCTGAACGGCGTTTCGGACGACGAATTGCGTTCCGGTATGGCCTCTTTCCGCGGAGCAAAACGCCGCTTCGATTTCCACATCAAACGCGACGACATCGTGCTGATTGACGACTATGCCCACCACCCCGACGAATTGCGGGCAAGCATTTCTTCGGTCAAAAAACTTTATCCCGAACGGAAACTTACCGTCGTTTTCCAGCCGCATCTTTACACGCGCACAAGGGATTTTTACCAGGGTTTTGCCGAATCGCTTTCGTTGGCCGACGAGGTCTTGATGATTCCCATTTATCCTGCTCGCGAAGAGCCTATTCCGGGCGTTTCTTCGCAGATGATTCTCGATTTGGTAACAAGCCCCGAAAAAGCCCTGCTTACCAAGGAAGAACTGCTTCAACACATCGCCGCCGGACATTACGAAGTAATGCTCGTGGCCGGAGCAGGCGATATAGAACTGTTGGTCGAACCGATTAAAGAACTGTTGCTCAAATGATTAAGAAGGTTTTGACATTTGCTTTTGCAGGTTTGCTCCTTGTCTGGCTTTTTGCGGCGAACTTTTTCCTGTCCTCTTACAGCGATTCGGAGGGCGTTTGCCGCGAGGTAAAGATTGAGGTTATCGACAATTCCGAAGGGCGTTTCATCTCGGAAAACGAGATAAAATCCATCCTGATAAATTCGGGAAAATTACCGACCGGACGCAAATCCGACGAGATAAACACGACAGCCATCGAGGAAACTCTGCTGAAAAACCGCCTCATCAAAAAAGCCGAATGTTTCAAAACCGTGAACGGAAACGTGAAAATCCGGGTCTATCAGCGGACGCCCGTTTTGCGGATTTTTACCGACCGGGGCAGTTTCTTCGTCGATAAGGAACGCGAAATAATGCCCGTTCCGCATAACTTTGCGGCTTATGTTCCGGTTGCAAGCGGCTATATCACAGACGATTATGCGCGAAATCAACTTTACGGTTTTGCGCTTTTCCTGCAAGGCGATAAATTCTGGAATTCGCAGATAGAGCAGATTTATGTTGAGCCGAATCTCGACGTGGAACTGATTCCGGCAGTCGGCGGCCACCGCATAATAATCGGGAAAATAGAAGATTACAAAGAAAATCTCAAAAAACTGCTGCTTTTCTACGACAAAGGCCTGAATAAAACCGGCTGGAACCGCTATTCGGTTATCAACCTGAAATTCAAGAACCAGGTAGTTTGCAAATTAAAAAACGAAAATTAAAATATTAAAATTATGGCAGATAAATTAGTTGCCGCCTTGGACATTGGAACGTCGAAAATCCGCGCTGCGGCCGCGAGAAAGGACATATTCGGAAAAGTTTCGCTGCTCGCTGTCGAGCAAGTCGATTCCGAAGACTCTATCATCAGAGGGAAAATTTTTAACAGCGAATTAGCCGCTAAAAAGATTTCTTCATTGCTTAATAAACTGAACGGCGCCTTGAACTACAAGCATAAAACCGCTTTCGACCGGATTTATATCGGCGCCGGCGGGGAATCTATTCATTCTGAACGCATTATCATCAAAGAGCCGATTCCGGACGGAACCGTAACAAAAGAACTTTTGGACAAAATAGAGGAAAGAGTTGATACAGAGGCTATTTCCTGCTACTGGATTTTGGATGCAGTCGAAAAAGAATATTTTATCGATGGGCGGAAAACCGAAAAACCGCAAGGCGCGGCAGGTTCCGAAATCGAAGCCCGTTATATGCTTATCGTCGGAAGTCCTTCGCCGGACGTCCTTATAGAAAAGGGGCTTCCGCCCGCAATTACAGTTGCAGGCCGGCCTGTTTCGGCGCTCGCAACAGCCGATGCCGTTCTTACCGACAACGAAAAACAAATCGGCTGCGCTCTGGTCGAAATCGGAATGGGGATTACCTACGTTTCCGTCTATCAATCAAAAAGGCTGAAACATCTTTTCACGATTCCCATCGGCGGAGCCGCTATCACAAACGACATCTGCATCCTGAATGTAACGGCCGAAGAGGCCGAAAAACTGAAAACAAAATACGGAAGCGCAATAATGAATCCCGACGACCTCGGCACGATAGCGGTTGAAAACGGCCGCGAAGTCAACCTCCAGGACCTCAACAACATCATCGAGGCGCGGGTAGAAGAAATTTTTGCAAACGTAAAATATCAACTCGACGAATCGGGCTGCTACAATCTGCTGAACGCAGGCGTAATCTTGGCCGGCGGCGGCGCTTTGCTGAAAGATTTGCCGATGTCGGCCGAAAAAAATCTGGGATTGAAAGCCCGGATTGCAACTCCAAACCAGACAGAAACCGAACAGCCGATTGACCTGTCCTGCCTCGTCGGAATCCTGAAATTGGCGCAAAATGATTGCGGAAAATTTACCGCGCCGGTAAGAGAGGAAGCGCCTGCGGTAGTAAAAGAAAAACCGCCGGTTGCGCCCAAGCCGCCCGTAAATCCTAATCCGCCAACACCCACTGTCGGCAACAGACAGACAAGCGATAATGTAGCCAGTGGTGGCGATAGCAACGAAAGTTTATTAGATAAGGCTGCCACCAAACTGATGCACCTTCTCGGCGAAGATGGCGAGTCTGCCCCAAAAGTCGAGGAACCGAAAGAACCGAAGAAAAAAGGCGGCTTTTTAAAAACAGTTAAAGATGGTATGAAAGACCTTTTCAACACAGAAGATATTTAAAATTAAAAAATTATGGAAAACGAAGAATTATTGAAATTTGCATATCCTACCGAAATACCTTCAATCATCAAGGTTATAGGCGTAGGCGGCGGCGGCGGAAACGCGGTCAGCCACATGTACCAGGAAGGTATCCGCGACGTGAATTTCGCGCTCTGCAATACCGATGAACAGGCGATGCTGAAAAGCCCCGTTCCCGTCAAACTTACTCTGGGATACGAGATTACGCACGGCCTCGGAGCAGGCAACAAGCCCGAAAAAGCGCGTGAGGCGGCCGAAGCCAGCCGCAAAGAAATCCGCGACCTGCTGTCCGACAATACAAAAATGGCCTTCATCACTGCCGGAATGGGCGGCGGAACCGGCACCGGAGCAGGCTCTGTCGTAGCCGGAGTCGCAAAAGAAATGGGAATCCTGACGATAGGAATCGTTACAATTCCTTTCCTGTTCGAGGGAATGAAAAAAATCATTCAGGCGCTTAAAGGCGTCGAGGCGATGGAACAAAATGTTGATGCTCTGTTAGTTATCAACAACGAGCGTTTACGCGAAATCTATTCCGACCTCGACGTTCCAAACGCGTTTGCAAAGGCCGACGACACACTGACAATCGCCGCCAAAAGCATCTCGGAAATGATTACCATTCCCGGCTATATAAATATAGACTTTGCCGACGTCGATACTACCCTCCGCGGCGGCGGAGTGGCTATTATGAGCCGCGGCCTCGCAAAGGGCGAAAACCGCGTGAAAATCGCTATCGACGAGGCTCTCAACTCGCCCCTGTTGAGCAACAACAACGTGTTGAAAGCCAAAAAAATCCTGTTCCATATCGCTTTCGGCAACGATGCTCCGCTTTTGATGGAAGAAATGGGCGAAGTAAACGATTTTATGTCCAAATTCGATTCCGAAATCGACGTTATCTGGGGAACTGCCCTCGACGAGGAGCTCGGCGATATGGTGCGCGTTACAATCCTCGCCACCGGATTTGGGGTAGAAAACGTTATCCCGTTAAGCAAAAAAGAGGCCGAAAAAATCGAAAAACAACTCAACGAGGAAGAAGAGGCCGAACGGATTAAGGCAGAAGAGGAAAAACGCAAATACGAAGAATACCTTTTGCAAAAGTATTACGACAAATACAAAAGCAAACTTGGGAAGCCTTACCGTTGCGACCCTTTCATATTCAGCCTCAACAATTTAGACGACAGGGAAACGATAGAGGCCGTCCTCAATTATCCGTCTTTCAACCGCAGCCGTTCCGTAATGGTAACTATTGCGAAAAAAGCGGAAGCAAAGCGGAAAGCGGGGGAGGAAGACGCCGAAAAATAAAATATTAATACCATGATAACACGAAAATTTGAAAACATCAGCGAAAATGTTCCGCTGCTCGGGTTTGGCTGTATGCGGCTGCCGGTAAAATCTTCATTTGCCGACATCGACGAAGAAAAAGCGCAGGAAATGGTCGATTACGCTATGGCGCACGGAGTCAATTACTTCGATACGGCCTGGATGTATCACGACGGCAATTCCGAACGCTTTCTCGCCAAGGCTCTGGCTAAATATCCACGCGGAAGTTACTTCTTAAACTCAAAAATGCCAACAATGTTTATCAAGTCGGAAGCCGATGTAGAGCGTATTTTCAACGAGCAACTGAAAAAATGCGGCGTCGATTATTTCGATTTCTACCTGCTCCATAATTTGGGCGAAGACCACCTGAAAATTATGCGCAAGCACCGCGTTTACGAACAAGTCCGCGAGAAACTGGAAACCGGCCAAATCCGGCATTTCGGATTTTCATTTCACGGCCGGCCTGAAACTTTGCTGGAAATCGTTGATAATTACGAGTTTGAGTTCGCCCAGATTCAGTTGAATTACCTCGACTGGGATTTGCAAAATGCCTCCGCGCTTTACAAAATTTTGGAAGACCGCAAATTGCCCGTAATTATTATGGAACCCTTGCGGGGCGGCGCTCTGGCGCGGCTTTGCGACGAATCGCTGCGCATTTTCGGCGAGGCCAATACTTCTGTGAGCGCGGCTTCGTGGGCTTTGCGCTTTGCGGCTTCGCTGCCGGGAGTAATGACGGTTTTGAGCGGAATGACGGAACTTCCGCAAGTCAAGGACAATATCGCGACAATGGAAAATTTCCGCCCGTTAGACGACGGCGAACGCGAAACAATAGAAAAAGCCCTCGACGCTTACCGTAAATCGCTGGCTATCCCCTGCACTGCTTGCCGTTACTGTATGGATTGCCCGCAAGGCGTTGATATTCAGCGTGTTTTCGCGGTTTACAACAATTATCGGGCAGGTATTGTCAACCGCCGCCCGATGAATGATATGCTGTTCCGCACTGAAAATGAACTGATTGGCGAAGACCATTTGGCCTCGCAGTGCATAGCCTGCGGACAATGCGTGGAACTGTGTCCGCAAAGCATCGACATCCCGCACTGGATGGAGGTTATAAGCGCCGTTTAAGGCTGTTTCCCGATATAAGCCAATATTCCGCCGTCAACGTAAAGGATATGTCCGTTTACGAAGTTCGATGCGTCGGAAGCCAGAAATACCGCCGGGCCGCCTAAATCGGAAGCCTCGCCCCAGCGTGCGGCCGGAGTTTTGGCGATAATAAACGAATCGAAAGGATGACGCGAGCCGTCGGGTTGCTTTTCGCGGAGCGGCGCCGTTTGCGGAGTTGCGATGTATCCCGGCCCGATTCCGTTGCACTGGATATTGTATTCCCCGTATTCCGAAGCGATGTTGCGGGTCAGCATTTTCAGGCCGCCTTTGGCTGCCGCGTAAGCCGACACTGTTTCGCGACCGAGTTCGCTCATCATCGAACAGATATTGATAATCTTGCCGTGGCCTTTCTTTATCATCGACGGGATTACCGCTTTCGACACGATAAACGGCGCGTTCAGGTCAACGTCTATGACCTGTCGAAATTCCGAAGCCTTCATCTCAATCATCGGTATCCGCTTGATTATTCCGGCGTTATTAACTAAAATGTCGATAACTCCAACTTCGGCCTCTATTTTTTTAACCAATTCATTCACAGCATCTTCGTTGGTTACGTCGCAAACATAGCCTTTGGCGTCGATTCCGGCGGCTTTGTAGGCGGCTATACCCTTGTCCACAAATTCCTGTTTCAGGTCGTTGAAAACGATTTTTGCGCCTGCTCCGGCCATTGCAGAAGCAATAGCGAAGCCGATTCCGTAAGACGCTCCCGTTACAAGAGCGATTTTCCCTTCAAGTGAAAACAATTTGTTCATAATTTTTTGATATTAATTTTGTTTGTAATATTGCTTAATGAGCAGCAAAATTAGCCAAAAAAAATGAAAAACCGCTATTATTAAGATTTTTTAACAAGTATTGTAGGCAAAAGCGCGTATATTGCGGATTATTTGTATCTTTGCAAAAATTTATATCATAAAAAATATCTTTATATACTTTCAATAAAAATTATCATCCGTATCTTCCTTTTCCAGACTACAAAAAGGTAAATTCTATCCTCAACGAGGAAAAACCTTCCAAAAAGCAATGGAAACAGTTGATTTCATATATTGACGTGTCCTTAAAAATTGACCCGTTCAGTTGCCGCAATTTATATTATCAGTTTCTTGCATTTGATGCTTTGGGAAATAAGGATGAAGCCGAAAAATGCCTCAATAAATTTAAATGTATTATCGATGCAATGTCGTTGACAGGCGATGGTCTGACAAAAGAAACTGCCATTCACGTCATTTCCGTTTCAAATGAATATGATTTTCTGTTCGATAATGGTTTTTCAATGCAAAACCAAGCATTTGTAAACGGCGGTTTTGATGTCTTGAAGTTAAAACCCAATGAAGCAGGAGTGGAAGAATTATGGTTTGATGTCAATAAACCGTTTAATACATTAATTTTTTGATAAAATATTAAAATAAACCACATAGCACCCGTAGGCAAAGCAAAGCGCCGACGAAACGACGACGAGCGCCGTCCGCAACCGCTTGGAATCTATCAGCCGCCGCGAAAACGGAACGCTGAAAATGCCGGCC
>JAISUN010000123.1 GCA_031272085.1 Dysgonamonadaceae bacterium
TGATTTTGGCAAATGGAAAAAATGACGGCAATATTGTGGAAAATTTTACATTCGTCTTCGTCGTTTGGAAAATAATCAGTACATTTGCAGAACAATTTAAAAACGAACGAATATGGAAATACCGGTTTATCAATTATGGGAAGACATTGTAAAACAGTGTCCCGACAGTTTTGTGCTTATTGAAAATCCCGTGTATGAAGGTGCACGCCTGTCGCGCGGGATTTTGCGATACAAAAACAAATCAAGAAAAAAAGTGTTTGAGAAAGCAAAGCTTATAGACACTCCCAATCTGACAACTATCAGATACACAGAAGGTATTCGTAAAGAACGTTTGGCAAACACTCCTATCGTTCCGTTTATCCTATGAAATTTGATTTTTATTTTGAAAGAGAGAAAATCATAGTTGAACCTGTGATAACAGGAATGCGCCACAAACGTAAATTAAGGTTTTTTCTCGACACAGGCGCAAACATTACGCTGATAGATTCGTCTGTGTCTGCCGTTTTTGGTTTTGAACAAAACAGCAGGGAAAATATTGTTACTGCAAGCGGTAAAGCAAAATCGCACCAAGTAATCCTTCCAGAAATAGAAGTGTTGGGCAAAACATTATCGAATTTCAATGTCAGCGTAATTGATTTCCCCTATCAAATAACGCTTTTCGCCGACGGCTTGCTCGGAATGGATTTTTTGAAACAATTAAAGCGTCTGAATATTGATTTTGAAAACCAAATAATAGAAACTGAATAGACGAAACCAACGTCAATGAAACAGCGCAACCTTGCCCAATAATTCATAAATTCCTTCGCCGAAATCTTTTCCCGTTTCGTCGAACGCGCCGACGATGTAGCGGCCTTTCCAGACGGCGGGAATATTGCCGTTGTAGCGGTCTTTAATCAGCAGGCGGCCTTCGGCGAAAGGCTCTGTTTGACGGGTAAATGCGAAATAATCGGTCAGGATTTGCTTTGCGCCATCCTGCGTTTTGCCGTCCGCGACAAAAACCTGAAATTTCCGTCCGTCCGTTTCGTAATTGGCCGTATAAACGGGCTTTAAAAATTCGTGGCCGATATAATTCCGCGTGATGTAAGCGGCCGAATAAGGAATCTGTTCTTCCGCCGGAAACGACTTAATCACAGCCGGATAGCCCGCTTCGGGGTCGATTTTATCGGCCAAAGTTTTGCCGATTTCCTGCATTGCAGCAGAAAATTGTTCGCCTTCGGCGCTGGACGTGATTTTCACATACACGCAGCCCGAAAAGAAATACAGCCCGTATTCGTCGCCCTGCGCTTCGCCGCCGATGGGATAATGCGCCATTTCGGACGAGCGTTCCGAGGCGTACATCCCGAAAGCGTCTTCGGGAGTGGCGTGGCGGTATGCCTGAATGGTTATGTATTCTTCGCCGAAGTTGTAAACCATACTTGTCATTTCCTGGAAATTGTTTTCCAAAAACAGCGGAGCGGCGCCGTTGATGCGCTCGTAAAGATTGTCGCGGCCGAAAATTTCTATTTCTTCGGCTATCGTACTGCCCTCAATTTGAGGCAAATACTGGCGCAACTGCTGCGGAGTTTGAGCCGACAGCGCAATGGCGGTCAGCAATAAAAACGAAATAATACTTAATCGCTTCATATTCATTCAATTATATAATCCGCAAAGACGTTGTAAGGTGTGTTAATTGAAGGAAGCAAAAACGTCTTTGCGGAAAGATTTTTTAAGCCAGAAAACGGTCGGGAACATTGACTACGGGCGCGATAGCCGCAATTTTTTCCTTTACCTTGAATCCCGACGGACATTTTACGGCGCAGCCCGTACAGCCCTTGCAAACATCGGCTCCGAGCGCGAGTTCGGCAAGCGTTTCCTTCGACAGCGAAGGCTGGCGGTAGCCGTAGTTGTACATATAAGCCCGCATAATATCGGGGATTGGCAGGTGTTTTTTGCAGTCGCCGACGCATTTTCCGCAGTTCTGGCAGTAAAGCAGTTCCTGCGAGCCGAGTTGAGCGATATATTTCTTGTCCTCGTCGGTAAATTTCGGATTATGAGCCGCTTGCAGACAGTTGTCGAGCAGGTCGAAACTCGTGAATCCCGGAATTGCGGTAGCGATATTCTTGTTTTGCCAGACCCAGCGCAGGCAGGCGGCGCCGTCAATCGGGCCGCTGTTGTTGTTCCACGGTTCGGCGGGCGCGGTTCCGCCTCCGACCATAGTTTTCATTGCCACGAAGCCTAATCCTGCCTTCACGCCGCGTTCGATGGCGCGGTCGAGTTCTGGTAAGATGTTGAGTTTGAAGTTGTAACTGATAAGGATTACTTCGTAAACTCCGGTTTCTATGGCGGCGTCAATCTGTTCGGGCTTGTTGGCGTGGGTCGAGAATCCTATATGCCGGATTTTGCCTTCGGATTTGAATTTCTTCATCGCGGCCAAAACCTGCGGATTGGTAACGTCTTCCACCGAGCCGGGGCCGTGCAGGTAATAAATATCGACATAATCCATTTGCAGGCGGCGGAGGCTGGTATTGAGCATTTCTTCAAACGCTTTTCCGTAGTCGTCGGGGACGTTGCGGCGGCCGGGATTGCCTTTTGTGGCAATGTAAAACGTGCTGCGGTCTTTGTCCTTGAAAAATTCGCCTACCATTTCTTCGTTTTTGCCGTTCTGATAGCCGTGGGCAGTGTCGAAAAATGTTATTCCCGAATTGTAGGCGGCACGCAGTACGGCCGGATTGTCGGCCCGCATCACGCCCATGCTCAAAACAGGAACGGTAATTCCCGTTTTCCCCAGCGTCCGGGTTTCGATTTTACCGTCGGCGGCTTCGGCAGTTGCTTTGCCGGTCGTCAGCGCTTCTTCGGCGGCAAGGGCTGTTTGCGACGACGATTTGCAGGCAGTCAGTCCGGGAGTGATTATGGCGCCGGCGCCTGCAATGGCCGACATTCCAAGAAATCTTCTTCGATTAATAGTTTTCATAATGATTGAAATTTTTAAAAAGACGCACTAATTTTTATTTTGACTGCCTGCCTGCCAAAAGGTTTAAATCAAACTAAACTATTGTAATCCAGCCGTAGCGGTCTTCCTCGTCGCCGTACTGGATTGCGCGCAGTTTGTTGTAGAGTTTCACGCAAACAGGCCCCGGCTGCCCGTCTTTGGAATAGACGTAGGACTTGTTTTCATCCAAATCGTCGATTCGGGATACGGGGCTGATGACGGCTGCCGTTCCGCAGGCGCCGGCTTCCTCGAACGTGGCGAGTTCTTCGACCGGGACAGGGCGGCGTTCGACTTTCAGGCCGATTTCCTTTGCAAGTTCCATCAGGCTTTTGTTGGTAATCGAGGGCAGGATTGAGTGCGATTCGGGAGTGATGTAGGTGTTGTTTTTTATCCCGAAAAAGTTTGCAGGGCCGCACTCATCGACGAATTTTTTTTCTTTTGAATCTAAATACAGCACCGCTGAATAGCCTTTTTTATGCGCAATATCGCCTGCAACGAGGCTTGCGGCGTAGTTTCCGCCCACTTTTATCGTGCCTGTTCCCTGGGGCGCGGCGCGGTCGTATCCCCGCAAAATGGCGTAGGGAGTGGGTTTGAAGCCTTCTTTGAAGTAAGGGCCTACCGGAGTTACAAATACGATGAAAGTGTATTCTTTCGAGGGATTTACGCCTACCTGCGCCGATGTTCCGAGCATCAGGGGGCGGATGTAGAGCGATGCGCCGCTTTCGTAGGGCGGGACGAAGCGGATATTTCGGCGAACGGCCTCCAAAACGGCTTTTTCAAACAGTTCTACGGGCAGTTCGGCCATCATTATGCCGTGCGAAGACGAGAGCATCCTGAGGGCGTTTTCGCGCATCCGGAAGATTCTGACTTTGCCGTCTTTGCCTTTGAAGGCTTTCAGGCCCTCAAACGATTCCTGTCCGTAATGCAGGCAGGTAGCGGCGATATGCAGGTTCAGATATTCCGAATCGCTGATTTCGAGGTCGCTCCATTTTCCGTCGCGATAGTAGCAACGTACATTGCAGTCGGTTTTCATATAACCGAAGGTCAAGTCTGACCAGTTGATGTTTTCCATAATCTTTGCTTATTTGTTGGCGCAAAAGTACTTGTTTTTTTTGTTTTACACAAAAAAAGTGTTTATCTTTGTCGGCAAAATAACATCAAAGTTTTGTTGCTTTCCGCTTACGGACATTACGACGACAAATAAACAATTTCGTCCCCAAAAACCCCAAGTTTGTACAAAAATCCCGACTTTTGTACTAAATTCCGCAAAAAACTTTTTTTTCGCTTTGGCTGCGGAATTAATTTAATTACATTTGTACCGCGAAAGAGCGAAAAATCGGAAAGAGTGTTGGCAAATTTGGAAAAAACCCCTTAAAATTTGGTTTTCCCAAAAAATTATTGTTACTTTGCAGCGATTATTGATAGTTGTATTGCTCTTTTTGGTTTATTAGTGTATAAAATGAGTGTAACTGATTGAAGTACAATTATTGAGATATTAAACTTTTTTATTAATTTAATTTATTTATTTATGAAAAGAAAACTTTTTACTTTGCTTTTTGCCTTCGCGGCATTAGCGTCTTTTCAATTGAATGCGCAGGGTGGCCACTGGGCCAGCATCGGCGATTTTCAAGGCATTTCCGATGACGAAGGTTGCCGATACATTCAATTGAAGTATGTTGACCCGGCTGACGGGACAACAAAAGTGTTGTCTGTGTCGAACACGACGGGGACGGCTTCTCACTCGGTTTTTTCCGTAAAAGAAGTTGACTACGTTCTTCGAACAGGTAATTCAGGTGTGGTCAACAACATTTTTGCCTATGCCTCCGGTGCAACAATGAATTGGAGTTCGGGTTTGAGTTCAAACATCGGAACAAACGGCTACACTGCTACCGGTACGCCGGCTACGTATAACGGCGTGGAGGCAATTCCTTTGTTTGTATTTGCTACGCCCGAAGACGAATGTAAAGTTTTGTCGGTTGCAAGAGAAAACGACTTTTCGATTCAGACTGAACAGGACGGCGTCCATGGAAACAAATTGGAAGTACGCGAGTACGGACGTTATTACATTTATGACGCCGGTGTGAAGAAGTATTACAACGGTTTAACTCAAGGCGCCAACTACCTTGCCATGGCGTCCAGTTTGCAGAAATTTGCAGTTTGGGTTGACGACAAAGGCGGATATACTCTTTATCCCTGCGCTTCCTATTTGTGGAAATACGGCGTGGATAAAAAAACGCAAAATAACACCACTGCAAATCCCAGCACCAGTACTCACGGCATAGTTCAAAACTCCTGCTTGCAGGTGAACTCTCCCGACTGCCGCTATTATGCTTATTCTACTTGGGAAGACGCCACAGCCCATGGCACCAAGATTGGCTGGTGGAACGGAAAAGCGACAGACCCTACCAAAAACGTTACTCCATACGTAGGAACTGTTCCTTCATATATCCAGACTACATCCGATTTTAAAGCGGTTGGTTTCACTCCTGCATGCGCACAGCGCTTAAACGAAATTCCCGAAGGACGCTTCTATTATCTCGAAGTTACCCCGAAGGCATTTGCAAAAGATACCACCGGTCTGTGGACATGGTTGGCCGGAACAGATTCTGCTAACGCTTGCATCGCCGGAATGGACCTTACCTCGTATTACAATCAGGTATTCGGTTTGGCAGCATATCAGGCTAACCGCACCTATGTAATTTCGACCCAGGTTGATACTACCGGCATCAAGAAAGCGATACTGCTTCCGAAGGAAAAAGTACGCCGCTATGCTACCGGCGCTGATTATAATTACAGCGAGTTGGAGGCTAAAACTCCGTTAGACGACGACAGCCGTTTGCCGGACTACTGGTCGAACAACCCGTTTGATTCCATCAATATGTCGGCTCACTGGGAATTTATAAAAGTTGAAGGCGGTTACATCCTCCGCAACGAACTTGGCGACACCTTGCAGTACAACTTGCCGACCAACGGCGTTCCTGCTACTGACGACGGAACCGCTTTCGGCAGCGCAGTTTACCCCGACAACCTGAAATGGTTGGCAGGCGGCGAACTCCGCAACGGCTATGCTATCTACGACAGAGCGCCCAATACATCGGCTCCCGCCGCTAAACAGTATCCGGCTAACCCCGTTCTTTACGGCGACAGCACATTGAGCGTATGGTCAACCTTCCAGTTGCCGAAGGGCGTTACCTTCTCAGGCTTCCCGACCGCAGGCGACAATGCATTCTTCCTTTCGCTGAATGCTCCCGCTCCCTGGTCCATCAGTTTGGTTGGCGAAGATGTTACAGCAGGCGCATACAATATCGCTGACGCTATCTTCCATGGATGGTATCAAGGCCCGGTACGTTCGAACCTCGACAGCGTTGTAATCAGCGCAGCAGGCAAAATCACCGGCCTGAAACCGGGCGTAACAGTTGACGCTCTCTATTTCCAGAAAGACCTTATCCTCGAACTGGAAAGCAGCGAACCGGTTGTAGAATACCAAGGCGAAACTGCTCCTACTTGCGGCGGTCTGTTGGTTAACCTCGTACCTGTATATTACGAACAGAAATTTGCAGGCTCGTACGACAACGAAGACACGAATGCAGTAATCAACGGCAACGACGCTGATTTCAAAGACTTGACAATGGCGCAAGACTCATTGATGTCCTACCTCTGGCTCCACGGAGTTTATGGAATCCAGGAAGCAAAAGAAGTTTTGAACGACCTCTATTTGTGGAATACGACTAACGAATACGGCGCAAGTTTCGGCGACCTGGCACGTCTGAAAGCAGGTGAAAACGCACCGTATGAATTCCTTCCTTACGAAACGACGGCTCGTCCTGAAATTCTGCAATCGTTGCGTCTCGGCACCAATGTAGAAAACCTCTATGGCGAAACCTACAAATGGTTCATCGTTCGCGACAAGAACACAGGCTATTATCTGACTTTGGATACCATCAACCTGACCACTTTGGACAACACGTTGAAGATTGGTTTCATCTTCCAGAATACCGATATAGCCAATGCACTGCCGGTACGTCTGTATCAACCTCTGGTTGGCGACAAGATTGACGGCAACTTTATATTCCAGTTCTACGTACCGCAGTACAACTTTGTAAAGAACGCAACGACAGGCGCTTATACAAGAAGCAACACTGCTTATCCTACTATTTCGGGCGTAACCCGCGGAAAAATTGCCTTTGGTAAATTGGCCGGCAACCAGTCCGATATTATCGTACCGGTAGGCGACCGTGCAAAAGCAACCCGCTTCACCTATAAGTTCGTAGGCCCCGGCCCGCGTCCCGACGACCCGTGCGAAGAAGTATGCTCGCAGTTCATCTCGCCGGACTGGATGGTAGAAGAACGCCTCCTCGGCCAGCCTCTTGATAACGACGTATGGTGGAACAGCGGCGGCGTAAGCGTGCCGACCCGCGCAACCATCGGACGCCAGCAAGACAATGCCCGCGATTCGAGACTGCAAGCAATCCAGTTGGAAAAGAACGCTGACGGCTCGCTCGTTCCCTCTAACGGCGTTTACACTCCGCTGATTCATACCTATTATACTTCTATTCAGGGACCGTCCGACCCGAATCCGGGTTCGCTCGTATTCCTCGACAATAACTGGAAGACAGCGGCTAACAAACTGCCCGTAACCTCGTCATACTACGACTCTATACCGGGCTTCGCAGGCGAAACAGCAGTACCTCTGTATTATGTAACGACCCAGGTAGGCTCAATTACTTACTTCTTGACCGTTGCCGATACAACCTATCAGTACATTTCGCAGGGAACTCCTAACGACGTTCACGGCGTAAATCTGGTTTGGGTACGCGGTTCAGGTTCGTCTTACGATACTCCTTACATCCGCGACCAGTTCGGCGCAAATACTTTCGATGCACGCGCATTGCAGTTGTTTGCTATCGTAGGTTGCGAAAGCAAGAAGGAAATAGACGACGTATATCACGATGCACGTTTGGAATGGGGCGAATTTGTATATCTGCCTTTGGCATCTTACAAAGCAATCTATAAAGACCATGCAGTTGATAAGAGCGCTATCTATTACAACCTCGGACTTGGCAAACTTTCGGAAGAATGTCCTAACGCAGTCGATATCGACGACGTATGGCGCGTTGCACAATGGAGCGAAACCGGCTCGACGGTTAAGAACCTGATTGTAGCAAAATCGACCGAAACAAACTACATCCCGGGCGTAGAAATCAAGTGGGCTAAACAATCCGCTTATATACTTCCTGATTGCCACCACTATCAGATTGCTGATATGACCAAGAGCAACAAACAGTACCTGTTTACCGACGCAGTAGGCACTCCTACCGGACCTGCATACGCAGGAAAGGCTCTGCCTTACCGTGCCGACCTCCACTGGGCTGCAACAATCGACGGAAACGAAGACGACCCGTGGGAAGTAACATTCTTGCCGGAACTCTACGGACAGGAACTCTACACCGGATATACCAGCACTAATAACGCTCTGCCGGGACACTACTATCTGATTAACGGATGGCAGAATACCTCTTGGGCAAGCGGAATGGCAGGCGTCCTCAACTGGGACAACGTTACAGCAGCAAACAACTATAACGTTACTCCTACTTTGATGATGTTCAAGTGCATTGGCGACCACGAAAGTCCTTATTACGAAATTCCCGAAGAACTGTGGCAGTCTGTTGGCGTAGCCCTTCTGGAAACTCCGTATCTCGACCGCGCACTGGGCGACAAATACAGCAATGTATCTGGTTCGCAGAAATATACAACTCCTGTATATTACGGAACCGGCACGAGCAGAAAAGTAATTGCTTACCGCACCTATCTGGAACAGATTAGCGATACCGAAACGTACAAAGACGCTGCTTACCTCACCGTTTACGGCTCGAATGTACGCTCTCTGGAAGCATGTGAAGGCCACGGCCAGCACAAGATTCCGTATTTCGCATTCTCGCTCACCGAAGGCGGCAATACTTACTTCCTTGGCGTAGGCCAGAAGACTGCATCTACCGGACTTACCGCTTATGCAAGCAAAGTTGACTCTGCATACTGGTTCGACCCGACCGTTAAGTTCCCGGGCGTAACTCTTGCACAGTTCATCGACAAGATTGTAAACTGGCAAGACGACGAATTTGCTTACAACGATTTCAAATTCTGTCTGCCTTACAAACTCGACGCAAGCGGCAATTTGGTAACAGAGATACCGTATCCGACGAATCAGACTGAAATCACTCATAAACCGTTCTACCTGTTGTCGCTCGACAAACCGAAGGAATTCCCGTACTTCGTAGTAGCCGGCGCAGCAACGAGTTATGGTACGGCAGTACGCCTCGACGCGGCAGTATTGACCACGTACAGCACCTCGTTCTGGAGCACAACCGGACTTTGGGGAATGGATTACAGCCAGATTGACCCGATTAAGGTAACGTCCTGGATTATCGGTCCGGCAGTACCTGCAAGCGGCAACGAATGGATGCCTCTGAAACAAGACCCCGAAGGAATCGGCGTTGATGTTGACGGTCTGTTGAACGTAGTTTACAAGACCAGCGACTACCTCGACAACGAAAGTTGCGTAACCGACCCGAACCTGTCAGGTCTTATCCTCGGTGCAAGCGGCCAGACTCCTTCGGACTACGGCCAGTTTACTTCAAAACTGGAACCCGCCCTCCACTTCGAATGGCGCGGAACCACCAACTTGAAGACCACCTTCGGCAACTATCCTATCTGGTACTATGCAATCAAGGCAGGCGACAAATACCTGACCGATGCAACTCCGGAAGGTTCAGGCGACAACTGGTTCAACTACACGCAGAGCGGAGCAGCGATACCTTATCCTCACGCATACTTTGGCGCAGTTAAGGCAACGACAACCGATGCAACAACCAGCATTAAATCGGATGCAGGTTTTGTACAGACATTCGGATTCAAATACATAGATTCTGACAAATCGCAAGGCGAATGCAAACAGTACTTCTATGTAGTATCGAATGTTGACTACAAGGCTCCGAAACCCGCAGATTACCGCTACCTTGGCGAAGTAGGCCATCGTGCAGTATTCCTCAAAGGTCAGGATGCTTACAACTATGCAACCGTATTTAAATTCGGTCGTGCAAAAGACGGCAGTTTCGTAGATATCCAGGCAGTAGGTACCGGCAATGTATTCGGTGTTGACGGCGGAGTAAGATTGTTGAACGTAACCGGTAAAGTTGATATTTACACCATCAACGGCAGCCTGGTTAAATCGGCAGTCCTCAACGGCGGCGACCAGACCATTGCGGCTCCTCGTGGCGTGGTACTCGTGAAAGTTGGCGCAAAAGTAACGAAAGTTGTTGTTAAATAAACATTAACAGCGATAATCGCGAAAGAAAGAAGAGGCTCCTTTTTGGGGCCTCTTTTTTTTATTCCGCCTCGATAATTTTCAGGAGTTCTTCTACGGCCTGTTCTTCGGGAATATTGCGTTTGACGCAGTTTTTGCCGCGGTAGAGGCTTACTTTGCCTTTGCCTGCACCCACGTATCCGAAATCGGCGTCGGCCATTTCGCCGGGGCCGTTCACTATGCAGCCCATAACCGCGATTTTCAGGCCTTTTAGGTGCGCAGTTGCGGCTTTTACTTTCCGGAGGCTGCTTTGCAAATCGAACAGCGTTCTGCCGCAGGAAGGGCAGGAAATGTATTCGGTTTTGCTGATGCGCACGCCTGTTGCCTGCAAAATTCCGAAGGCGCAGGCGCAAATTTCCTCGTCGCTGACGGCGGGATTCAGGTTTTCGAGCAGAATGCCGTCGGCAAGCCCTTCGAGAAAAAAATATCCGCAGTCGGCGGCTGCTTTCAGGCGGAAAATGGCGGCGTCGGCCTCGTCGTAAACGCGTCGGATGTAGATTGGGGTTTCCGGGGCTGTGCGGCGCAGGCGCCGGGCGGCGGCGCGGAGGGTAGGGAGGTCTTTTATTGACAGTAGTGTTGGGAATGTAACCTTAATCTCATTAATGTCGTTAAGGTCATTGATTTCTTGGAAATTTTCTTTTTCCTCCTCTAAAATTATATCAGGTTTTAAAGAGGATTTTGAGTTTTTGGGAAAATGTCGGGACAGGACTATCGGCGTGATTGCGGGCGGGGCAGGGGGGCAATCCTCGTAATCTTCGTCTTCGGCTTTGCGTCCGCGGGGGCGGATATAATCCACGAGGGCTTTTGCGACGGGTATTTCGGCTTCGGGGTCTTCGCTCAACGAGACGCGGATTGTGTCGCCAATACCTTCGTAGAGCAGGGTTCCTATGCCGACAGCCGATTTTATGCGGCCGTCGTCGCCTTCGCCGGCCTCGGTTACGCCCAAGTGCAGCGGGAACGACATATTTTCCTGCTTCATACGGCGGACTAACAGGCGGACGGCGGCAATCATCACCCTCGGATTTGAGGCTTTCATGGAAATTACGACCTCGCGGAAATTCTGTTCCATACAGATTTTCAGGTATTCCATACAGGATTCGACCATTCCTTCGGGCGTGTCGCCGTAGCGGTTCATAATCCGCTCCGAAAGCGAACCGTGATTAACCCCGATGCGGACGGCGGTATTGTGTTTTTTGCAGACTTCGAGGAAAGGCACAAAACGCTCGCGGATTTTCTGCAAGTCGGCCTGAAATTCTTCTTTGGTGAAGTCCGATTTGCCTGATTTACAGCCGGAAGGCGCGAAATTTCCGGGATTTATGCGGACTTTTTCGACAATTTCGGCGGCGGCAAACGCGGCGGTGGCATTGAAATGAATGTCGGCAATCAGAGGCGTATTGTAGCCCCTTGCTCGCAATCCGTCGCGGATATTGCGCAGGTTTTCGGCTTCGCGTACTCCCTGCGCCGTGAGGCGAACATAGTCGGCTCCGGCCTCTATAATCCTGATACACTGGCCGATACAGCCTTGCGTATCCATAGTAGATGTGTTTGTCATCGACTGGATACGGACGGGATTGCCTGCTCCGAGCGGCACAGAACCGATATTGACAAGCGAAGAAGTCATTAATTTGTTTTGAACGGGAATTTTATGGATTTCAGTTCTTCGTTTGCGCTGACAATCTTGGTTTTCAGGTCTTCCTTGTATGTTTTCAGTTTTTCTGAAACAGCGGGGTCGCCTGTTGCGATGATTTGAGCGGCCAAAATTGCGGCGTTTTGGGCGGCGTTGATTCCAACGGTTGCCACCGGTATTCCGGGCGGCATCTGGACAATGGCGAGCAGGGCGTCCACGCCTTCGAGGCTCGATTTTACCGGCACTCCGATAACAGGGAGGGTGGTCATGGCGGCAATTACGCCGGGCAGATGGGCGGCCATTCCTGCGGCGGCGATGATGACTTCGATGCCGCGCGGCTGCGCATTGCGGGCAAAATCCTCGACTTCGGCGGGGGTGCGGTGGGCTGAAAGCGCGTGCATTTCGAAAGGTATCTCAAAGTCGCAGAGCGTTTTAGCCGCTTTTTCAAGAACGGGCAGGTCGGAGACGCTGCCCATTATTATGCTGACTCTTGGTTTCATCGTTATTTACCGATAAAAGCCTTGTAAGCGGCTGCATCCAGCAGGTCGTCGTCGCCGCTTCCGGCGGGTTTGATTTTGATAATCCAGCCTTTGCCGTAGGGGTCGGAATTGACCAATTCGGGATTTGCATCTAAGGCGGGATTTACTTCCAAAACTTCGCCTTCGACGGGCATCAGCAGGTCGGAAACGGTTTTTACGGCTTCGATAGTGCCGAAAACTCCGCCTTTTTCGATAGTTTCGCCTTCGGTGGCAACGTCAACAAAAACGATTTCGCCGAGTTCGCTCTGGGCGTAGTCGGTGATGCCTACAAAGGCTTCTTCGCCCTCGTTGCGGAGCCATTCGTGGTCGTTGGTAAATTTCAAATTTTCCGGGAAATTCATAATGTTAATTGTTTAATTATTAATAATTTATGTTAATTTAAATCTCTTTTCTCAATCTGGCGACCGGAATATTCATCTGTTCGCGGTATTTGGCCACTGTCCGGCGGGCTACGTCGTAGCCGTGTTCTTTCAACTTTTTCATCAGAAGGTCGTCGGTCAGCGGATTTGATTTTTCTTCCTCGTCAACGCATTTTTTCAGGAATGCTTTTATTTCGCTGGTGGAAACTTCCTCGCCCTCGTCGTTGAGCATACCTCCCGAAAAGAAGTATTTGAGCGGATAAACGCCGAAATTTGTCTGCACGTATTTGCTGTTGCTGACCCGCGAAACGGTGGTAACGTCGTACCCGCAGCGTTCGGCTACGTCTTTGAGTATCATCGGTTTAAGGTCGGACGCTTCGCCCGAAAGGAAAAAATCCTTTTGGAGCGACATTATTGCGAGCATAGTTTTCCGCAGCGTTGTGTTGCGCTGTTTTATTGCGTCGATGAACCATTTAGCCGAGTCGATTTTCTGTTTTACGAACGAGAATGCGTCGCGCTGTTCGCGGTTAGTCCTGTCTTTTTGGGCGGAATATCCGTTCAGCATTTCGCCGTATTCGCGGCTGACGCGCAGTTCGGGAACTTTCTCGTTTGTAACGAGTTGCAGTTCGCCATTCACATTTTCCACTATAAAATCGGGGGTGATGTGGGTTGATTTGGCTTCGATATTGCTTTCCCATCCGTTTCCGGGGCGGGGGTTCAACTGCGTGATTTCGTGGACGGCGTCTTTCATTTGCTCTTCCGAAATGTCGAGCAGGCGGATGACTTTTTCGTACAGATGGCGTGAAAAAGCGTCGAACTGTTCTTTCAAAATCCTGACTGCAAGCGCTCTTTCGGGAGTTTTTTCTTTCCTTTCCAACTGGATAATAAGGCATTGGCGGAGGTCGAAAGCCCCGACGCCGGGCGGGTCCATATTGCGGATGACGTGCAGGATTTCCTCGATTTTTGCTACCGGAACTTCCATTCCGTACTGGAAAGCGAGGTCGTCGGACAAGTCTTCGGCCGAACGGCGGATATATCCCTCGCTATCGACGTTTCCGATGACGTATTCGCCGGTTTTCCGCATTTCTTCGCTTAAATTGGGGCGGAGGTAAAACTGGTTAAGCAGGTATTCTTGCAGCGATTCGGCTTCGACGTAAGGAATATCTTCTTTCGCGCTCTGGTCGGAATAGTAGGACTGTTGCAGTTTGTAGTCGGGAATATCGTCTTCGGTGCGGTAATCGCCGAGCGAGAGGTCTTCCTGCTCCGGCTGCTCCTGCTGTTCAAAATCCTCGTCGGCGTCCGGCGCTTCTTCGTCGTGAACCGGCTTGTCTTCTTCTTCCAGTGCAGGATTGTCTTCCAGTTCCTGATTTATCCGTTTTTCGATTTCAAGACCTGTAAGTTCGAGCAGTTTGGCCTGCTGAATCTGCAATGGCGAAAGTTTTTGCAGTTGCTTCTGTGAAAGTTGTTGCCTTATCATTCAGTCAAATTTCAAGCGCAAAGTTACGGGAAAAAAATGAAATTTCAAAGAGGGGGCTATAATAATGACAGTATTTTCCGTATTTTTTCTTCCATCGGCAGGGTTGCGTCGAGCCAATTGACAGTAAAACCGCGCCGTTCCATACCGCGAAACCAGGTCATTTGGCGTTTTGCAAACTGATGAATGGCCGTTTCCAATCGGCGGAACATCTCGTCGTAGTTGAGTTCGCCAATTACGTGGAGCGTAACGTACTTATATTCAAGCCCGTAGTAAATCAGCGATTCGGGCGGGACGCCGCTGTCGAGCAAGCCTTGCACTTCGTCAATCATTCCCTCGTCGAGGCGGGCTTTGAGGCGGGCGGTAATCTTTTCGCGGCGCAGGTCGCGGTCGATTTGCATCCCGATAATCAGGCTGTTGATGGGCGGATATTCCTGCTTCGCAGGCTCGGAATGTTGCCGGTAAAATTCCTCGATTTCTATTGCGCGGACAGCCCGCTGGGGCAGGTCGATGTCGGTGGTGTTGTGCAGTTTTTTGTACGAGCGCAGGATTTGTTCGAGTTCTGCTAAACTCTTGCCGTTGAGGCTTTCGCGGAGGGCGGGATTGGGCGGTACGTCGAGCAGGCGGAAGCCTTTCAGGACGGATTCGATGTAAAGCCCTGTGCCTCCGCACAAAACCGGAGTTTCGCCCCGTTCGCGCAATTCCCGGAAAACCTTGTGAAACTCCCTCTGGTAGCGGAAAAGGTTGAACTTTTCGCCGGCATCGCATATATCGGTCAGGTAGCAGGGGATTTTCCGGCCGTCGATGATGTATTCGTTCATATCCTTGCCGGTTCCGATGTCCATTCCGCGGTAGATTTGCCGCGAGTCGGCGCTGATGACCGATGTTTTCAGTTCATCTGCGAGCCGGGCTGCGAGGGCGGTTTTGCCTGTTGCGGTAGGGCCGAGGACGGTAAGGAGTTCGTATTTCATCGGGCTACAAATTGTGTAAAGTGTGTCCCATCCGCTCTTTTTTTGTCCTCATATAGAACTCGTTATACTTGTTAGGCTGAATCTCGATGGGGATGTTTTCCACTATTTCGAGGCCGTAGCCTTCGAGGGCGGCTCGTTTGACCGGATTATTGGTAACGAGACGGATTTTCGATATTCCGAGGTCGCGCAGAATCTGTGCGCCCACACCGTATTCGCGTTCGTCGGAAGCGTGGCCGAGGTGGAGGTTTGCATCCACTGTATCAAGTCCCTGTTCTTGCAGTTTATAGGCACGCATTTTGTCCATCAGGCCTATTCCGCGGCCTTCCTGATTGAGATAGACGACGGCTCCGCGGCCTTCTTTTTCAATCATTTGCATTGCGAGGTGCAACTGTTCGCCGCACTCGCAGCGCATAGAGCCGAAAATATCGCCGGTAGCGCATGAGGAGTGCATCCTGACCATTACCGGTTCGTCGGCTTTCCATTCGCCTTTCAGCAATGCGATGTGTTCCAGCCCGTTAGATTTCTGGCGGAAGGGGATGAGTTTGAAATGTCCGTATTGAGTGGGCATATTTACCATTTCGCCTTTTTCGACAAGTGATTCGTATTTCAGGCGGTAAGCGATTAAGTCCTTGATGCTGATTATTTTAATGCCGAATTTTTCGGAAACTTCCATCAAATCGGGCAGTCGAGCCATAGAGCCGTCTTCGTTGATTATTTCGATGAGCGCTCCTGCGGGATAAAGTCCGGCGAGGCGGGCGAGGTCAACGGCGGCTTCGGTATGTCCGGCGCGTTTAAGAACGCCCTTGCTTCGCGCCCTGAGCGGGCTGATATGCCCCGGACGGCCAAGGTCTTGCGGGCGGGTGGCGGGGTCGGCCAGAGCGCGGATAGTGGCGGCGCGGTCGTGCATCGAAACGCCTGTGGTGCAGCCTTCGCCAATCTTATCGACGGTAACGGTAAAGGGGGTTTCGTAAACCGAAGTATTTCGCGAAACCTGCATATCGAGTTCAAGTTCGGCGCAGCGCTCCTCGGTAATCGGGGCGCAGAGCAGGCCGCGGCCGTAACTTAACATAAAGTTTATTTTTTCGGGAGTTGCTTTCTCGGCCGCGATGATGAAATCGCCTTCGTTTTCGCGTGCCTCGTCGTCAACCACAATCAGGAAGCGGCCTTCGCGGAAATCCTGAATCGCGTCTTCTATCGTGTCAAGTTTATATTCGCTATTTTTCATTTGTCTTGCTTTTTTAATTCGTTTATAATTTCCTCGTTCACTTTTACCGCCGCTCCAATGTCTTCGCGGATATGGCGCAGGCGAATGGAAAAAGTGGCCGCAAGAAACATCCCCAGCGGGAAAACGATGATATTCAGCCAGCGCATAAACGGTTTGCCGGAAAAATCGGTTGTTATCGGCTCGATTACCGGCTCGTCGGCTAATTTTCCTATAATCAGGTTTTTATCTGAATTGAGCAAATCTTCTATCACAAAATTGAGGTCGGAAACGAGGTCGGAAATCCGCCGGTCGCTGAATTTTTGCGAAAGATACAGCGTCAGGAACGAGGGTTTTTCGGCTAAAACCTGCGCCGCTCCAACGTTCCATTCGGCAAGTTCGGCGGCGTCTTTTTCGTAATCGGGCAGCGTCATAATCACTTCTTTTTTAGTGTAATAGCGCACTTCGCGTTTTCCGAACAGGCGCAAAACCGATTCTTTCCACGAATCGACGTCGAGCATTACCGAATCGTTTACCGATTTCCATGTAAAGAAAACGCCCATCGCGGCCAGCATTACCGAACTTATCCACATCCCTTGCCAGGCCGGTAAAATATCTTGTTTTACCATTTTGAAGCCGAAAGTATCGACGACATAATAGAGCAGGAACAGCAGCACCGAAATTACCGCAGGCAGCCCCAGACCGCCTTTTCGGATGATTGCTCCGAGCGGCGCCCCGATAAAGAAAAACAGGATGCAGGCCAGCGATATTGCGAACCTCTGGTGCATTTGAGCCTTGTGATTCCGGATTTGCAACTGCATCTGGCTCTGGTCTAACATTCCTATTGTCATATTGTTGCGCTGTTGCGCAGCCTTCGATTTGGCCGCTTCGATAATCCGGATTTTATTGGCGGCCGATGTTTTGTCGTATATTTCGGCAAAATCGCCGGAAAAGGTCGAATCGACTTCAACTCTTGCATTTGCAAAACTCCGTTCCTGAACAAAAGCGGTGCGGTAGGCCTGATTTATAATATTAGGGCGGTTGATGAGCGAAAGGCTGTCGCTGCGAACCTGCGTCGAATCGATGAAAGTGCGCAGTTGCTTCATACTTTTGCTCGATTCGCGGTTGCGGGCAAATGTTTCGTCCTGCATATTGAAATTCTGGTCGAAGGAAATCAAAACTTTGCGGTACGCAAAATTTTCCCTCAAATACGGGACTTGCTGCTTGCTCTGCCCGTAATACTGGTTGCGGCCTTTGTTGTAGTTCTGGAACGATTTGCCGTTGTACATCGTAAGTATCAGGTACAGTTTATCTTGCGAAGCGGTCAGCCTGCCTGAATCGGCCACGATGACTACCGCGTTGTCGGCTCCTTTCGAGTAGTCGTAAATCATAAAATCGCGCAGCAGGCCGTCTTTTTCCTTATGTTTTACGTAGATGCTGTAATTTGGAATTTCTTTGTAAAACGAGCCTTCGGGAATGTCCAATTCGGGCGACTTGTTGCGGAGCGAAGCCAGAGTAGTAAAGAGTTTGGTGAATGCCGTAGGTACGGCGTAATTCTGGTAGAAAAAGGCCCCGATGCCGATAAATGCCGTCAAGATGATAAGCGGTTTCATAATTTTGAGCAGCGAAATGCCGGACGCTTTCATGGCTAAAAGTTCCAACTGCTCGCCCAGATTCCCGAACGTCATCAGCGAAGCCAGCAGGATGGCCAAGGGCAAAGCCATAGGCACAAGAGTAATAATGGCATAGCAGAAAAATTTTGCTAAAACCTTAATTTCCACTCCTTTGCCCACTAAATCTTCAACGTATTTGAACAAAAACTGCATCAGGAAAACGAACAGACAGACGCTGAACGTCGCCAGCAACAGAGGCAAAAACGTTTGAAGCACAAAGGTATAAAGCCGTTTTAATCCTAACATTGCGTACTTTTTAGACTGCAAAGTTAGTATTTTTTACAATCCGAGGACTCTTTTCAGCGTTTTAATTTGCGTTTCCCATAAAATTATGGCGTCTTCCGTCTCGTCTTTTTCAGCGAAATCGGTTATTTCGAGCATTATTCCGCCGGTCAGTTCTATCAGGTGCAGGCGGAGTTCAAAATACGATTCCGGATTTGTTTCTTCCAACCAGTGGAAGCGGATGTAATTGCTGTTTGAAATTTCCAGCAAACGGGCTTCCGCAGGCGTTTTGTGCCAGATGAAGGTGTAGATGTCGTCTTCGACAGTTACCGCATCGGCGAACCATTCCGACAGTCCGGCCGGAGTCGCTATATGCCCCCAGAGGCTGCTCCGGCTCGCCTTGTCAAACACATATTCAATGTTAAATTTTTCACTCATAATTAATTAGATTTTATCAGTAAACAAAACTGCTTCCTCCCAAAAATTCTCGTAACAGAGAGGTATTGGGCAATTCATCAATGTCGATGTATATGAAGTATTTAAGAAATTTCAGCAGGCGGTAAGCCTCGGCGTATTCGGGGTCGGCGGGCGAAACCTCGGTCAGTATCGGCTCGGCCGAACGGCGCAGGGCTGCAAGTTCGTACAGCATCGCCGAGTTGAACATTGCGTCGGCTTCTTCCTGATACGGGAAAATCCATTTTTCTTCGCCTCGGCGGACGCTCGGCCAGCGCGAAATGGTTTCGCGAGCCGAATAATTGCGGAACTGATAGTCGCGTATTATGCGGCGAATCAGCCGGTTATCGGTTGTCGGAATCCAGTTGTGGTCGTCGAGCGAAATGGTGGTCAGCGCCGAAACGTAAATCTTGTAGGCGACATTGGAACTTATTTCGGGCAGTAACATCGGATTCAGGGCGTGAATCCCCTCCATCACGAGGATTGAATTTTTTTCCATTTTCACTTTGTTGCCCTTGTAAACTCGCTGTCCAAGCACAAAATCGTAAGTCGGCAGTTCTATTTCCTCGCCCGCCAGCAGGCGTTTCAGGTCGTAGTTGAAAGTTTTCAGGTCGATGGCGTAAAACGATTCGTAATCGTAATCCCCGTTCTCGTCAAGCGGGGTATCGATGCGGTTCACGTAATAATCGTCGAGCGAAATGCTGATTGGCCGCAAAGCATTGACCATCAATTCGATATGCAGGCGTTTGCAGAAAGTTGTTTTTCCCGACGAGGAAGGCCCCGAAATAAGCGCAACCCGCACGCCGTCGGCGTATCGGGCGGCAATGTCGTCGGCGATGTCGGCAATTTTCCTTTCCTGAATGGCCTCCGAAACCTTGACGAGGTTCGATATTTCCCCTTTCCGGTTGGCGAGGTTAAGGTCGCCTACGTTCGACACTCCGAGGCTTTTCAGGTATTCCATCTGTTCGTGGAATACGGCCATCATCTTGTCCTGCTTCACGTAGGGGCGTATCGAGTGCGGATTATCCTTGTCGGGCGTTTGCAGCAGCAGTCCGCCGTTGTACTTTTGCAGGTCGAAGAGGTAAACCCACGACGCGCTCGGCAGCAAGGCTCCGTAATAATAGTCGATATGTCCGCCCAAAACGTGGTAATTGGCGTAAACCCTGCCCGAAGTTTCGAGCAGCAAAGCCTTGTCTTCCATACCGTTGCGGCGGAAAAGTTCTACAACTTCGCTCGTTGGCGCCGAATGAACCTCGAAAGGCAGGTCTTCGGCTATGATTTTTTTCATTCTTTCCTTGATGGCATCTACGGTTTGCGCGGTAATCTCGCCCTCGATGTCGAGGTCGCAGTAATAACCGTTCGATACGGGGTGTTCGATATAAATCTTGCCTTCGGGAAACAGGTCGGCGACCGCTTTCGAGAGGACAAAACAGAGCGAACGGACGTAAGAACGCATTCCCGACAGGTCGCAGATGTCGATAAATTCCACGGTTTTCGGCTCGTAACATCGAAACGTCAGCGAGCGCGAAACGTTATTTACCCTTACCCCCGCCAGAGGGTTTGCCAAACGAATGTTCTTCGATTTGAAGATTTCGAGGGGCGTAACTCCCGCTTCAAAGTCGTAGTATTCGCCATTGTTCTTACAGAAAATTTTTATTAATTCCAGCATAAAAAATACATTTTAGGGTTGCAATGATGACAAAAGTATAAAAATTTTTGGGATTTTTATTACTTTTACAGTTAAAATAATTATTTTTGTGGAAAATTTTATAAACATATTAAACAAATTTATTAAAAACAAATTGAATCAATGAAAAGATTACTATCAATTTTCACAGTGTGTTTTGTAACTTCGGTTACAATCTCGTTCTATTCTTGCACGGCGCAAGCGCCGAAAGCCAGTCTGAAAACGGACATCGATACGCTTTCCTACGCAGTAGGACTTGCCAATACCGAGGGTCTGGAAGGGTATTTGTTGCAGCAGGGCATGGACTCGGCTTACGTGAAGGATTTTATTGCGGGCTTCCTCGAAGGCTCGAAAATTAAGAAAGGCGACAAAAAAGCGGAAGCCCGAATGATGGGTATCAACATCGGACACAACTTCATGTCGAACTTCGACAACATCAGCCGGAACATTCTCGGCGAGGACACAACCAAGGTTTTGAGCAAAGATAACCTGATTGCAGGATTCGTTGACGGCGCCCGCGGCAAACAGACCATTATGCCACGCGAAAACGCCAACGATTATGTCCGCGTAGCCAGCGAAAAACTCCGCGCCGAAGCGCTCGAAAAAATGTATGGCGAAGAGAAAAAGGCTAATCAGAAATATCTCGACGACAACAAGAGCAAAGACGGCGTAGTTACCCTGCCCAGCGGACTTCAATACAAAGTGCTGGTGGAAGGCAAAGGCGCGAAACCGACCGCTACCGACCGCGTAAAAGTGCTTTACGAAGGCAAACTGATTAACGATACCATCTTCGACAGCACCGCCAAACGCAACAACGAACCCGCAACTTTCGGCGTCGGTCAGGTAATAAAAGGATGGACGGAAGGCCTCCAACTGATGCCCGTCGGCTCGAAATACCAGTTCTTCATCCCTTACGACCTTGCATACGGCGCTAACGGCAGCCAGCCCAATATCCCGCCGTTCGCCACCCTCATTTTCGAGGTAGAACTGCTCGACATCGTAAAATAAACTCCTGAATATCATGGAAAAAATAGACAAGTTAGACCGTAAAATTCTGGAAATCATCGCCCAGAATGCCCGCATACCTTTTAAGGACGTGGCAGACGTATGCAACGTTTCGCGTGCAGCAATACACCAGAGAGTTCAGAAAATGATTGAAATGAAAGTTATAGTTGGCTCTGGCTATCATATCAACCCCAGAAAACTGGGGTACAACACCTGCACCTATATCGGCGTCAAACTCGAACGCGGCTCGCTCTATAAAGACGTCGTGCCGGAATTTGAGAAAATCCCCGAAATAGTGGAATGTCATTTCACTACCGGGCCTTACACAATGCTGATAAAGTTGTATGCCAAAGATAATGAGCATTTTATGGAACTGCTGAACGGCAAAATTCAGGAAATCCCCGGCGTAATGTCCACCGAAACGCTCATTTCATTGCAGCAAAGCCTCAAAAGGGAAATTCCTGTTTTTTCCTTTTAAGAAATTTTAATTGTTTTCATCCGAACCGTTTGATTGTCAATGCACAATTAAACGGTTTTTTTTGCAATAAAGTTAAATTTATTTAAATCGCCAAAAAATAATTTTTTTATATTTACCTTTGCATCCAATTCATACCGGATATTAGACTGTTTTATGTTCAAAAAAGTGGTTTTTCCTGTCCTTGCACTAATCCTCGTATCTTCGTGTACGCAGGAAAAAGTAGATATTAAGGCTGCCTGCGAGGCAACCCCTGACGGGAATTATCTTGTCAAATGGGAAACTTTCCCCCCCCTGCAAGGGAATGTTAAAATCTACGAATCCCTCAATCCCGATTCATTCAAACTGAACTCGCCTATGGTCGAAACCGCTATCAACCAGCATTTGAAGAGTTTAGTCGCAATACGCCCGCAACGAAGAAGTTATTTCAAACTCGTTTTTAACGACCGATATTCGGTCATCTCGGCCGAACGCTGCATCCCGATGAAAGTTATCTACAACTTCCGCGACCTTGGCGGCTATTACAACGAAAACGAACGCCAGACGCGCTGGGGGAAAATTTACCGCTCGTCGTCGCTGCAACAGCCCGGCGCAGAAGCCGATTTCGGAACCCTCGCCAATCTGGGCATAAAAACAGTTATCGACTTCGACAAACCCAAACTGCCCTACAAATACGCAGTTCCGCCGTCGCAACTCGCACTTTTGCCCCTGCGCGGAAACCCCGACGCTTCCACGTTTTACTTCAATAAAATACTTTCCGGCGAACTGAAACGGATAGACGTGATAATTATCCGGCAAGATGCAATGCTGTTCCTGCTCCAAAATAATTCCGACTATTTTGCGCGGATGTTCGACATTTTGCTCGACCGGAACAACTATCCAATCGTGATGAACTGCGCCCACGGCACCGAACGGTCGGGATTAGCCGCCGCGCTTATTTTAGCCGCTTTGGGAGTCGATAAAGAACAGATTATCAGCGACTATACGCTTTCCGATACTTATATCGACTACCTTCGCCTGCTCCCGAACGCCGATTCTTTCGGCCCCGATATTCAGGAAACAATCACCGCCATAATCAGCGCCCACCGCGAAGTGATAACTTACGTCCTCGACCGCACTGTGAAAGATTACGGTTCGCTCGACCGCTACCTCGAAGACGTGCTGAAAATGACGCCCAAAAAGCGCGAAAAACTGAAAGAAATATTGCTTTATAAAAATAATGAGTAAAAAATTTCGGTATTTAAAAAATTAATTGTACCTTTGCAACCGATTTGGGAAAACATTGTCCTGTGGTGTAACGGTAGCACATCGGATTCTGGTTCCGCTTGTCTGGGTTCGAATCCTGGCAGGACAACAAAAAAGTTTTTACATCCAATTTTACAATTATGTAAGGTTGGGTGTTTCTTTTTTGAAACAGTTTTTTAGATGTTCATAAGTTTCATTCGGATGTTGCTTGGCTATTATAAAATTATCATCATAGCCAACGGCAAAGACAGTATAGTCCACTACTACACCCATTTTCTTCTGAATGGCCATATAATCTTTTCCATCAATTCCTATCAAATAATAGCCATTGATAAGTTGTTTCTCATAATCGCTACATCCTGACAATACAAGACATAATAGCAATGATATTATACAAAAGCAAGAATATTTTATTTTCATTTTCTATTTTTAGTCGTTTTTAGTTACAATTCAAAAACAGCGCCGCTTCGTTCCCCATATTAAACAGCAAATCGATTATGCTCAAATTGGGCTGAAATCCGTATTTCTGCTCAAATACCTGATAATAAGGCTTAAACGAGGCGCTAACCGGCGGTTTTTTGGGATTTACGGCTTCGCGCAAATCCAGATAATGTTCATCGTCTTTTTCGATAAACGATTGAGTATAAGCAACTTTTGGCGCAATATCGAGCAGATTGCAAAGCAATATCCTCAATTCTTCGTTAAAATCGAAAAGAAATTCATATTTTTTCTCGTAAAACGGGCGGAAATCATCTTCGTAATACTCAAAAAACGGCGATGAACGGTAGGCCGAAGCAATGGCATTCCAGTGCAGATGACGCCACGCTCCGTGGTCGGAAATGCGGACGTCGCAGTCGGGACATTTCGGCGAATCGGGCTTCACAACGGGGATGCTGATAGTCTGCAATTCGTTGGCGGCGGCAATCACGCAACGGTTGCGGTATGTTTGCTTCACGTAATTGCAATGCCGGTCGATAAGAATTTCCGCTCCGCTGTTAAGTTGCAGGAAATAATCGACCGGAGGCAGGTAAGCCGTTGAGAGCAAGACGGTTTTGTCGGTGGCGGGCATCAGTCGGCTTTCACGGTGCGGAAAATGCGGTTCCAGCGGATTCCGCCCTTGAAAAGGCTCTTGTCCTTGTCGAGCGAAAGCAGGACAAGAACCGGCGAGCCTACTATATGGTCTTCGGGAACAAAGCCCCAGTAGCGCGAATCGAGCGAGTTATGCCGGTTGTCGCCCATCATAAAGTAGTAGTCGTATTTGAAAGTATATTCATCGGACGGTTTGCCGTTGATATACACTTTTCCGCCTTCGACTTTCATTTCGTTGCCTTCGTAATTTTTTATACAACGCTCATACAGAGCGGCATTGCGCTCGTCAAGTTTTATCGACCGGCCTTTTTTCGGAATCCACAGCGGGCCGAAATTATCCCTTGTCCAGCCCATATCGTAGTTGTAGGGATACACTTTTCCGCCGTAATAATCGGGCTGAATAATGACTTTTCCCCAGCCGTTTTTCTCGATAATTTTTACTGCTTCGGCAGTCAGAGGCAAGCAATAGACGGGGCCGTACTGTCCGTTGGCAAGCGGTTCGATGCCGAGTCCGGCGTATGCTTCGGGCGAGCCGCTCACAAGCGCGTTTTGCAAATCGTCTTTGCTGATGCCGAGTTGTTGAATCTGTCGGGGCGAAAGGAAAGAGCCTGATGTTGCAAAGAAGTAGTTGAACTGCGCCTTTTTGGGCGTCGGCAGCGCGTTTCCGTCGATATAAACAATGTTGTCGCGGATTTCGAGGTTTTCGCCCGGCAGTCCCACGCAGCGTTTCACGTAATTTTCGCGGCGGTCAACCGGCCGATAGACTATTTCACCAAAATCGCGAGGATTGCGGTTTACGGCGTCCCAGCCAAGTTGCGCCACAAGTTCGTGATAATCCTGATTTTGCCGGTAAAGTGCAACCGTATCGCCTGCCGGAAAGTTGAAGACTACAATATCGTTCCGTTTTACCTCGCCGAGGCCTTTCAGCCGTTTGTATGGCCATTGCGGCCATTCGATATACGATTTTGTGTTGATTATCGGCAAAGTATGTTGCGCCAGCGGGAACGACAGAGGAGTGTTCGGCACGCGGGGACCGTAACTTAACTTGCTAACTATCAGGTAATCACCTACAAGTAGCGTTTTTTCGAGCGACGGGGTAGGGATTTTATAGTTCTGGAAAATGAACAGGTTGATGATGTAAACCGCTACCAGAGCGAAAACTATGGCGTCTGTCCATTCGGCTATTTTGCGAAGCGCGGGGTTTTTCGACTTTTTCCAGCCACCCCAGGGGATGAGTTTTGAAATGTAGATGTCGAAAATAAGCAGGATACCGAGCAGTAGCCAGTAATTGCCGACCCAGAGGGTGAAAAGAATCAGGAGCAGCGTCCAGATTCCGAAAAAGAGCCATTGTGATTTTGTTGCTTTTCTCATTTTTATTGTGTTAAAAATTCAACATATCTTTCATCGTGAAACATCCTTTTTTGCCACGGATAAATTCGGCGGCAATAACGGCTCCAACGGCAAATCCGCTGCGGTTGAAAGCGTTGTGGCGGATGCTGATTTCGTCGGCTGCCGAGCGGTAAATTACTTCGTGAATTCCGGGGACTTCGCCTTCGCGTCGGGAATGAATCAGCAAGTTGCCAGCGGCTCCCGCATCGCTGTCTTTCCACTGCTGTTTGCGGTCGAGGCGGTCGATAATATCTTCGGCCAGAGTGATGGCCGTTCCGCTTGGCGAATCGAGTTTGTGGATGTGATGAACTTCCTCTATACTTGCGTCGTAATCGGGAAAACGATTCATTATTCCGGCTAAATATTTATTCATCGCAAACAGGATATTTACGCCGATGCTGAAATTTGAGGCATAAAAAAAAGTTTTGCTTTCCTGTTGGCAGTATTTGCAGACGTCGCCGTAGCGCGACAGCCAGCCTGTGGTGCCGCTCACGACGGGGATATTGCGGTCGAAGCAACGTTTGTAGTTGTCCACCGCACTTGTAGGCCGGGTAAACTCTATCGCGGCCTCGGCCGAGAGAAAAGCCTCCGAATCGAAGTCGCCAAGGTTGTTTTCGTCGATGATTGACACGATTTTGTGTCCTCGTCCGACGGCGGCCTTTTCGATTTCGCGCCCCATTTTTCCGTAACCAATAATAGCAATTTTCATAGGAAAAAGAATTAGAGCGCAAAGATACGAAAAAATCTTTTTTATTGTAGAATTATGGGGTTAAATTTCCTTGTCTGTGATAAAACTTGTGGGATTTGGATTTTTCATCTTTGCCTTGTTCTATTATTTGGGATGATAGAATTGTTTTACAATTTATGCTCTTTCAAAATAACTCCAACTGTTCAATTTTTGTCTTTTCCCTTTTCCCATGATTATGCTGTTCCATATCGGAAACATCAAAATTACAAACCAATGCTTCAACTACCTCACGGCGATTTTCAAGATTTGCGCCGTTATGATAAAAATGGTCTTTTGTCAAAACATTAAATTTGTTCCAATACTTTTTTATCATTTCGTTTTCACGCCAATCATTGTGATGCCAAGTAGAAAGTATGAATTTGGCTTTCGTTTCGCTTAATAATTGAAACAGATTGTCTTCGTCTTGTTCTGTCCAACCGTTGTAGTAATCGACGTGGCGACCAAAATAGGGTGGGTCGCAATAAATTATGTCATTTTCTTCCGCTAATGGAATAATTTCGGTAAATGATTTATTGTAAAGTTGCCAATCGGGTTCAGGCTGCAAAATTTGAGAAACTGCAATTAATTGATTGACTATCTTTGTGATATACGCCTGCGCAAATCTGTCTGGTTTTTTACAAAACGGAATATTCCAATTGCCTTTGCTGCCAAAACGCATCATTCCATTAAAGCCCGCTCGCGACAAAAATATAAAATCAAATGGCGAATATTCTCCGCTGTTAAAACGTTTACGGACAGTTAAATAATGCTCGTAACCGTTATTGTCGGCTTCGCTTAACAGTTTTCCTTCCCTTTCCAAATATTTTTTCATTGCCGATGCGGAAATCGTTTTGTTTTGCACTGATTTGTAAAAATTAATGATGTGTGGATTTGTATCATTGAGAATTGCTTTTTTGTAGCGTGAATTGAAAGCGACCACACCCGTACCAACAAAAGGTTCAATCCACCGTCCGCTTACTTT
>JAISUN010000041.1 GCA_031272085.1 Dysgonamonadaceae bacterium
ATTTTTCCGAAAAAGGCGAATGTGATTTTATCGTTTGCAGCAAAGAGACCGTTTTGGAAGCAGTGCAGGTATGTTATGAACTGAATCCCGACAATTTGCAGCGCGAAATAAACGGACTCGTCGAGGCGTTGGAGTTCTTCAATATGAAAGAAGGGAAAATCATAACGCTAAATCAGAAAGACAGTTTTACTGTTGAAAACAAGACCATTACGGTAATTCCTTTTGCTGACTTGGAGCATTAGGTAGCCATTATGGTCTATAATTTGTGCCATACTTTGCCAAATTTTGGCTTTTTTCGTGTAAGCGACTTAATTTAAATAAATATTTTTATACCTTTGTGCCCAAACTTTGATTATAATGAATGAGTACCGTATCTTTTTTAGCAGTTTTATCTGCTTTTTCTTTTGGACAATATCAATATTTGCCCAATCAATCTCTGACGCCGGACAGCGATTCGGCGAAAATAATACAGAAGGATTTACCCCCCCCCCATCAATTTACCGAAAATCAACAAGTTACGTTAATTGCGGATTCTTCCGTAATTTCTCTTGACGAAATTGTTGTTGTTGCCTACGGGCAGCAAACAAAAGAATCAATTACCGGCTCGGCTGTAAAAGTTTCGGGCGAAGTTTTCAGCAATAAAAACCAGAGCGAACTGACAAAAGCGCTGGCGGGCGAAGTTGCAGGACTTCAAGTTTTCAACACTTCGGGACAACCGGGGAGCATTGGCACAATCCGCATTCGCGGTTTCGGCTCGGCAAATTCCAGCCGCGACCCGCTTTTTGTGGTAGATGGAGCGCCTTACGACGGCGATATTTCTGCCATAAATCCGGCGGATATCGAGTCGGCAACGGTTCTCAAAGATGCGGCTGCGGCAGCGCTTTACGGGTCGAGGGCGGCAAACGGAGTAATTATTATCAACACAAAGCGGGGCAGTCGCCAAAACTCTATTGAAGTTGATTTTAATCGAGGCATTAACATTAGATTATTGCCACTCTACGAAACAATTTCCTCCCCCGAAAGATATGCCGAACTCGGTTGGGAATCGTTGCGCAACTACGGAATGTTGGCAAACGGGCTTTCGCAGGAGCAGGCCGGAGTGTTCGCTTCGGAAAATATTTTTAATGCCGCACGTGGCATTGCTCCCCAATACAATTTGTGGAACTGTGCGCCAAACGAAGTAATCAATCCGGCGACAGGGCAATTTTCGGGTGCGACGCGGAAATATACGCCGGAAAACTGGGCGGATTATATGTTTCGCACAGGGCAGAGAACTACCGCCAATATTCGTTTTTCGTGCGGGACAGACCTGTTAAGGCATTACACTTCGTTTGGCGTGGTCGATGAAGAGGGATATTTCCTCGGTTCCGATTTGCTGCGGTTGAATGTCCGCAATAATCTTGAATACAAAGCCCGCGACTTTTTGCGCATTACGGCAAATCTCTCATACGCTTATTCCGAAAGCAACTCTGCTATGCAGAACGACATAGGGGGTAATACTTTTTATTCGGCTATACGGCTTGCAAACGAAATGCCGACGATTTATTCCATTTACGAGCGCGATGCTGATGGCAACAAAATTCCCGACGGCAACGGCGGATTCGTTTATGATTACGGACTGCACGAAGGCTACCAGCGGGCGTATATGCCGGGCTACAGTCCGAGAACAATAGCGCTCGACCAAAATAAACGCACCGCAAGCCAGACCGACGGCAAATTGAATTTTGAAATTCCTTTTCATAAAAATTTTACCTTTTTAAGCGCCAATTCGTTCTATTATCTCGGTGCGGCACAGGGTATTTTGACAAATCCTTATTACGGGATTTACAAAAATATGGGCGGGAAAATTAACCGTTACGACGATTACACCTTGAGCGTAACAAATACCCAAATGCTGCGTTTTAACCGGCGTTTCGCCGACAATCACTCGCTTGGCGCGTTTGCAGGACACGAATCGTCGCTCTACCGTTTTCACAGCGATTATTCCGAAAAGTCGATGTTGGCAAATGCCACCGTCCCCGAATTTACCAACGCTGTCAAGCAGGAATCGACCGAAGGTTATCTTGTTGAGCGGACGTTGGAAAGTTATTTTGCGCAGGTAAAATACAACTTCGACGAAAAATATTTTGCCGATGTCAGTTTTCGCCGCGACGGAAGTTCACGCTTCAAAAATCACAAGTGGGGCAATTTTGGGTCGGCAGGCGCGGCTTGGATTGTCAGCAAGGAAACGTTTATGGACAACATAAAGTTTATCAATAATTTACGATTGAAAGCAAGTTACGGTATTTACGGCAACGAAAACATAAATCTCGGCTCTGTGAATGCAAATTATTATCCTTCGGAAAATCTGTCGCTTGCAATAAACGACGGTCAGGGCGGCATTTCCTACGTTTTGACCTATACGGGAAATCCCGATTTGACTTGGGAAAAAAGCAGTATGTTCAATGCCGGACTCGATTTTATTCTGCTCGACCATCGCGTAGAAGGCGAAATCGAATTTTTCGGCAAACGGACGAGCAATATGATTTTTGCCCGTCAAATGGCGCCTTCGCTCGGCTACGCCTTTAAATCGGTAAACGACGCGCTTCTGTCAAACAGTGGCGTGGAATTTAATTTTACCGGAAATATCCTGAAAACGCGCGACTGGAACGTTTCGCTTTCGGTAAACGGTGCGCACTGCAAAAACCGGATTTTGCAAATGCCCAAAGATGAAACCGGAGTCGAAAAAACGCTCGAACTCAAAGGATTCGCCCCGACTACCCGAATCGTAAACTGCTACGGCTGGGCAAAAGGTCATTCGCTCTACGATTATTATTTGCCCGAATATGCAGGAGTAAACCCCGAAACCGGTCAGGCGCAATGGTATGTTTACGCCGACGACGGCACAAAAACCACAACTGCGAAATACAGCGAAGCGTCTTTGGTTTTTGTCGGTAAATCGGCAATCCCCGACCTGACGGGCGCATTCGCGTTGCGGGCGGGCTATAAAAACCTGTCGCTTGCCGTTCAATTCCTCTACAACATTGGCGGTTACGGCTACGATTACGAATATGCACAGCAAATGGTTGACCACGCGACCGTCGGCTATGTCAACTGGAACACAGATATTGAACGCCGCTGGACAACGCCCGGACAAATTACCGACGTTCCCCGCCTGACCGCCGGATACGACGCCGACGCCGCTTCCGTTTCGTCGCGTTTCCTGACAAGTATGAGTTATCTGTCGTTGAATAACCTGCGGGTTGAATATGATTTTAAACTTTCCAAGTTTTTGAAACTTGGAAAGTTTAAAGTATGGCTTTCCGCCGACAACCTCTGGGCAAAAACCGCCCGACAGGGTTATTATCCCACCGCCCGCGAAGCAGGCGAATCGGATGCAACCCAATATATCGGGTTAAGTACAATCACGGCAGGGCTGAAAATCGCTTTTTAATTGAAAATTGAAAAATTATGAACTCAATAAAACATTCATTAAATTCCTTAAAGTTGTTAATTCCCTTAACGCTCTTAACCGCTCTCTTCGCCCTCGCTTCCTGCGGCGACGATTTCCTCGACACCGCCCCGCAGAGCGAAATCAGCGCCTCGCAGTTGGACGAGATTGCCGCAGCCGACCCCGCAGCCGTGCTTGGCGCAAAAATGCAGGGCGTTTACAGCAACCTCTATAAACGAAACGTCTGCGAATCGGGGCTTGCAACCGATTTCGGTCAAAAGGCATTCGATATTTTTACCGACCTGATGACCGGCGATATGGGAGCGGCAAGCACGGGAGGAATCAGCAGTTTTGCACCGGTTATTTCTTTTGTTAACCAAGTTAGCACTCATCCCGAAAACGAAATCGTATGGACGTTTTACTACAAAATAATCAAGGGTGCAAACGAAATTATCGACCTTACGGGCGGCGACGAAGCCTCTCCCGCAGACGATACCCAGAAAACCTACCGGGCGCAGGCAAAAGCAATTAGGGCTTATGCCTGTTTTTATCTTGTCAATCTTTATCAACACCCATATTCCGACTCGAAAAACTCTCCGGCAATTCCGCTTTACCGCAGCCAAATAAATTCCGCACCCGCTGCGAAGTCGAGCGTTGCCGAAGTTTATTCTTTGATAATCGATGATTTGGAATATGCGGTAGCCGCGTTGGAAGGTTACGATCGAGGCGCAAACAAAATCGTCATCGACAAATTTGTCGCCGCCGCGCTTTTGGCAAATGCTTATTTGAATCGCGGCGAAACGGGCGATTACGAAAAAGCGGCATATTATGCAGGATTGGTTATCGACAGCGGTAAATTCCCGTTGCTAACTCCTTCGCAAACAACCGAAAGCGGGTTCAACACCGTGTGCGACAACTGGATTTGGGGAGCAGAGGTTTCGGCGGCAAATTCGCAATTTTTCTACTGCTTTTTCGGGCATATCGACTATTACAGTTACAGTATGGCGTTTCTCGGATTTATCAAGGAAATCGACGCCGCTCTCTACCGCTCGATTCCGGCAACTGACGTCCGCCGCAAGCAGTTCGGCAATCCTTCGACGCAAACAGAAGGCGCAACGCCTTTGGCGCCTTTCCGCAAATTTTTCGACGCAGGCAGAACCCCCGGCGGCGACCAGTCCTACACTGCCGACAACCTTTTTATCCGAGCCGAGGAAATGGTTTTAATCCGAGCCGAAGCCCTCGCCCGTCTCGGCAATCTCCCCGAATCATTAAATTCCTTAAATTCCCTAATTTCGTTAAGAAACCCCGCCGCCACCCTCGAAAATCTTTCTCAAGAAGACCTGCTCGAGCAAATTTGGTTCAACTGGCGCGTCGAAATGTGGGGCGAAGGCAAAACTTATTTTGCGATGAAACGCTACGAAAAAACGATGCAGCGCAGCGAAAACCACGCTTATTTCGCAGGTCAGGAGTTTCCATACAATTACGAAAGGATGATTTTTGAAATACCGCAAAAAGAAATTATCAACAATCCGAATTTGAAATGAGCAGGGCGATAAAATATTTTTGGGGCGTTTCGGTAATGGGACATAGTGTTTTGAATTCAGTATTCAACCTGTATTTTGCCTTTTTCTTGACCGATATTCTTGCGCTGCCCGCCGGTTACACAAGTTTTATCCTTCTTTTTACCAGCATTGCCGACTGTTTCCTGATTCTCGCCAGCGGCGCCATTATCGACGGTATGAAACCGATGCGCTGGGGGAAAATGCGAAGTTGGCTGCTTGTCGCGCCGCTTGTGGTGCTGATTTTCTTCCCGATGCTGTTTGTGCGAATCGGCAGTTTCGGCGTCAACGCCTTTGTGATTACACTCGCCTATCTTGTTTTCAAACTGTTTTTCAATTTCGCTTATTCCGCCGATTTTGCCATTATCCCCAATCTTGCTCGGAATACCGAACGGCAGTCGTGGCTTGTTTCAAACCGGATGACCTATTCCTACGTCGGCGTTTTGCTCTGCGGATATGCCGTTCCGGTGCTGATCAACGGCGCTTTCAGAGATTTTTTCGGAACCACTTTTTCGTATTTTGTTATTGCCCTTTGCGCTGCGCTGATTTATCTTTTGTCGGTTTGGGCGCATTTTGCAATGTCGAAAGGATATGAATATCAAAACGCTTCAAAAGTTACCCTCCGTCAAATGTTTACGGCAATCGTAAAAACGCCTTCGCTGCTGCCTGCCATTATCTCCGACACGGCAAGCACCGCCTCGTCGTTTGTTTTGCCCGCACTGACGGTTTATTACTATACGCATATCATAATGAACCCCGCATTGATAGCCATTCATTTGCCGGTTGTAAGTTTATGCGGACTTGCGGGAGCGTTTTTCGCCCGTTTTATCACGCTAAAACTGCCTGCCCGCACCGCCTGCCTGTCGATTTATCCCGTCATAGCCATTGTGTTTCTGGGAACGCAGTTTGTGGCGTACAATCCCGTTGCGTTTATTGTTTTAAGCGCAGTCGGACAACTTTTTCTGGGTTCCACCCAGCCGGTCGAAAGCAATCTTTACCTCGATTCAATCCGCTACAGCGAATGGAAAACCGGAATCAACGCACGGGCGGCAATCGCAAGTATTTCGGGCTTGTCGCCGGTTGGCTCCACTTTTATCAAAAGCGTTATTCTGTCGCTTTTCCTGTTTATTACCGGTTACGATGCACAGGAGGTCGGTATTGCTGCAAAACGCGGAATTATCGCGGCATACTCTTTTACTCCCGCCATTTTGATGCTCGCAGCGTGGCTGTCGATGTTTTTCTTTTATAAACTCACTCCCGAAAAAATGAACGAAATAAACAACGCAAAATGACTGATTCAGAAAAATTTAACGAATTAAAATATCAGATATTCAACCGGTCGATTGCCCCCTTGAATTTCAGGATAGGCTGCGATTATCGGGAATTTGCCGACAGTCCGCTTGAAGACAGCAGTTTTTATACCACAAAACTGTCGGAACTTCAAGAATATATCTGCCATCTGAATGAGCTGAAAACAGGCGGCAGTGAAGAACTTATCGCAGATATTGAAGATAGTATCGAGATAGTAAAATATACAGCCGGCGCAATCGAAAAATTTTTGCAGGGCAACGCTGATGAACGCCGCGAATCGAAGAATATGCTGAGGCAGATAGTAAATATTATTGGTTGTAAATGGTTAAAAATGTTTAATTAATGATGAATTTTTTTGAGAAAATATACAGGAGGTTAAAGTTTTATGCTTTGTCGGCATTTTACCGTTTTGAGAGAAGCCTTTGCCGTCAATCGTTGAAACGCGCTTACAAAGACCGTTTTCTCATTGGAACAGCCGTTACCGGCGATTTGCTTTTCAGCCGCAATGCAAAGCCATACCATATATTGCTCAAACATTTCAACACGGTAACAATAGCCGATTCGTTAAAGCCATACTCTGTTTGTCGGCAGTTGGACAGATACGATTTCCAACTTGCCGATAAAATGGTGGCGTGGGCAGAACGGCTCGGAATGACCGTTATCGGGCATTGTCTGATTTCGAGCATAATGTTCCCGCGATTCTTTTTTGCTGACGAAAACGGCAACGATGTGTCGCGCGAGGTTTTGATCGACCGGATGCGAAATTATATTCACGCCGTCGTCGGTCGCTACAAAGGGCGGATTCGCTGTTGGGAAGCCGTTCACGAGGTTTTCGACAGCGACGGGCGCTGGTTGGATTCAAAGTTTTACCGCATTCTCGGCGAAGATTTTGTAGGCTACGCTTTCAGGTTTGCTCGCGAAGCCGACCCCGACTGCGAACTCCTCTATTCCGACTCTGCGCTGTGTTTCCCTGAAAAGCGTGCGGCAGTAATCGCTATACTGCAAAAACTTCGCAGTCAGGGCATTATGGTTGATACCGTTGGTATGCAGGGACACGTTCATTTTGCCTATCCCCCTCTCGCCGATTTGGAAAAAGCGATTGAGGATTTTTCAAATGCCAACTTCAAAATCAGCATTACCGAGATGGATTTTTCCGTTTTGCCCGTTTACAATCCGCGAATCATCAACACCGCAACAGCCTTAGATCCCGCCTATTGGGAAACCTTAAATCCTTATAAAACAGGTCTTCCCGAAAAAATCGCCCAAATGCAGGCGAAGCGCTACGCAGATTTTTTCAAAATTTTCCTGAAACACTCCGACTGCATCGACCGTGTAACTTTCTGGGGCATTACCGACGACACTTCTGCTAAAAACGATTTTCCCGTCATCGGCCGCACCGATTATCCGCTGCTTTGGGACAGGAAATATCGGGCAAAACCGGTGGTGAAGGAGTTGATTGGGATGGGGCAAAACAATTATTATTGAAAAATGCTTTTTTATTTCAGCATATTTTCGTAAATTTGCACTTTCAAATCAGCATATTTTTAATTTTATGGAAAATATTATTGCTTTATACAAGTTCCTGTTAAAGAAAACCGATACTCGGTTTGTGCGTTATCTGCACGAGAAAATCGCGTGGAATTCCCGTATGATTGGCATTGTGGGGGCGCGAGGCGTAGGAAAGACCACGATGTTGCTGCAACATATCAAGTTGCACCTTGATGCGGACAAAGCGGTGTATGTCAATGCCGACGACACTTATTTCGCCGAAAATACGCTTTTTGATTTTGCCGATACATTCCACAAAAACGGCGGTAAACATTTGTATATCGACGAAATTCACAAGTACCCGCAACGGTCGAAAGAATTGAAAATGATGTACGACTATTTTCCTGATTTACAGGTGGTTTTTACCGGCTCGTCAATTCTTGACATTTACAGGGGCAGCGACGATTTGAGCCGCCGCGCTTTACAGTATTATTTGGCGGGAATGTCGTTTCGAGAGTATATCAATATGTCTGAAAACAAGCAAATTAGAGCATATTCGTTAGACGAAATTTTGGCAAATAAAGTTGATTTGCCCATAGAACATCCGCTGCCTGTTTTTCGTGAATATTTGCAGCGAGGGTACTATCCTTTTTACAATGACGAGGGTTTTGAAATTCGTGTGAATGGCGTTGTAAATCAAACACTTGAAAACGATATTCCGCTTTTTGCCAATATGAATGTGGCAACGAGCCGCAAACTTAAACAGTTGATTTTTGTGGTGGCGCAATCGGTGCCTTTCAAGCCGAATTTCAACGACTTGGCAAAAATTATCGAAACGCATCGCAATCAGGTAAAGGACTATCTGATTTTGATGGAAAAAGCAAGTTTGCTGATTCAGTTGCAAACTGCGGCGGCAGGTATGAAAGCGATAGAAAAAATGGAAAAAAT
>JAISUN010000102.1 GCA_031272085.1 Dysgonamonadaceae bacterium
TGTAAAAAATAAAATAATCCGCAAACCGCCCATATTTGAAAATCCCGCTACGGCGACAAAAGCCGATATTGCCACATTGAATTTTCTTTTAATTAGAAAAAATGTTGAACCATAAAAAAACAATAGAGATATGAAAAAGAGAACATCGCCAAAATGGATTACGGAACTCGCTGAGGGCGAGATATTTGTCTTCGGCAGCAACCTTGCCGGACAGCACGGCGGGGGCGCGGCGCGTATAGCGTTGAAATGGGGCGCAGTCTTGGGACAGGGCGTTGGTTTACAGGGACAAACGTATGCCATACCGACGATGCAGGGTGGCGTTGAAACCATCAAGCCCTACGTTGACGAGTTTCTGGATTTCGCCCGCGAACATCCCGAACTTAAATTCCTCGTAACCGAAATAGGCTGCGGCATTGCAGGCTTCACGCCTGCCGAAATCGCCCCGCTTTTCCGCGTCGCTATCGACGAGGACATTGCAAACGTCTATCTGCCGGAAAGTTTTTACGAGGCGCTGAATTTTTGAGGAGTTTACGAACTTTTGGATAAGGTGGAAAATGTCATAGAAGTAAATTTTTATGCCGTTTTTGTTGTTTTATTAAAAATTTCGCTTAAATTTGCATTGAATTAATGGTCTGAATACTTTGAAAAAACTGTTTCCAATATTGCTATTGTTATTATCTTTTGCTGTTGGAAAAACATTAGCGGCGGAAGTTAATCTGGATTCTGTGGACTACTATATTTCGCAGAAATCGCGGTATGACGGCGAAAAAAAGTTATTTTTAGGTTATTGGCAAGCGGAAAATTGACTTTTTCCGCTTACTTTTTTAAACTTATTTGCTTATTTAGTAATAACTTTGTAACTTTGCAGCCTTAAAAAATAAATTTAGACTGAAAAAATGAAAGTACTGGTTTTTCCGGGCCAAGGCGCCCAATTTGTTGGCATGGGGAAGAATCTATATGATAACTCCCTGATTGCCAAACAGTTATTTGAATCAGCGAATGAAATTTTGGGCTTCCGAATTACCGATTTTATGTTTTCGGGAACCGAAGAAGACCTGCGGCGCACAAAAGTTACTCAACCCGCTATTTTCCTCCACTCGACAATCCTCGCAAAAACGCTTGATAATCAAATAAATCCGGCTATGGCCGCCGGCCACTCGCTCGGCGAATTTTCCGCCCTTGTGGTTGCAGGCGCCATCTCGTTTGAAGACGGTTTGCGCTTGGTTTACAAACGCGCCCTCGCCATGCAAAAAGCCGGCGAAGAAAATCCCGGAACAATGGCGGCCATCATCGCCCTGCCGGACGAGAAAGTTGCCGAAATTTGCGCAGAAATCGACGATATTGTCGTTCCCGCAAATTTCAACTGTCCGGGGCAAATCGTGATTTCAGGCACGCTGTCGGGCGTTGACCGCGCCTGCGAAGCGCTGCTGAAAGCCGGAGCAAAACGCGCCCTGAAACTGAAAGTCGGCGGCGCATTCCATTCCCCGCTGATGGAGCCTGCCCGCGAAGAACTCGAAAAAGCAATCGCGGCAACATCGTTCAAAGCCCCGCAATTTCCTGTGTATCAGAATGTTTCGACAAAAGGCGAAACCGTCCCCGAAGTCATCAAAAACAATCTTATCGCGCAACTGACTGCTCCCGTAAAATGGACGCAATCGGTGCGGAATATGATTGCCGACGGTGGCGGCGATTTTTTGGAAATAGGCCCCGGAAGCGTTTTGCAGGGACTGATAGGAAAAATCGACGGCAGTGTTGCAACTGCCGGAATAAGTTGATAATTTTATAAAATTAAATAATAATTATGGAAAAAACAAAGAAACTTTTCGCCGAATTTCCGCCCGTATCGACGGAGCAATGGATGGAAAAAATCACGGCCGACCTGAAAGGCGCAGATTTCGCGAAAAAACTCGTCTGGAAAACCGGCGAGGGATTTGAGGTGCAGCCTTTCTACCGCGCCGAAAACATCAAAGATTTGAAAACTACCGACACGCTGCCGGGAAAATTCCCCTACGTGCGCGGAGCCAAAAAAGACAACGAATGGTTTGTCTGCCAAGACATTGAGGTCAAAAACATTGCCGAAGCCAACACGAAAGCGCTCGACGTCCTCAACCGCGGCGTGGATTCGCTGGGATTCATCATTCCAAGCGAACTCGTCAGCAAGGAAAACATCGCCGCCCTGCTGAAAGATATTCAGCCCGAATGCGTCGAACTGAATTTCAAAACCTGCAATATGAAATCGGTAGAATTAATCAAGATTCTGACCGAATATTTCAAGCAGCAAAACTGCGACCTGACCAAGATTGACGGCTCGGTAAACGTTGATTTTATCGGAAAAATACTTACAAAAGGCGTCGTCAAAACCGAATGGATTGACGTGATGGCCGAGGCGATAAAAGCCGCTTCGGAAATCCGCCGTTTCCGCGTTATATCGGTCAATGCCTGCCTTTTGAGTAACGCCGGTTCGTTCATCACGCAGGAACTCGGTTACGCCCTCGCTTGGGGTAACGAACTGCTCGGCCGCCTCGTCGAAGCCGGCATCGACCCGACTGTTGCCGCAAAGAAAATCAAATTCAACTTCGGCGTCGGCTCCAATTATTTTATGGAAATCGCCAAGTTCCGCGCCGCACGCTGGCTCTGGGCTGAAATCGTAAAAGCCTACGACCCGCATTGCAATCACGACTGTCCCAACGAAGGCGAAAATCACGAGTGCCGCTGCGCCGCCAAAATGAATATTTTTGCCCGCACAACCGAATTTAACTTAACGGTTTACGATGCTTACGTAAACTTGTTGCGCACTCAAACCGAAGCAATGTCGGCCTCGTTAGCAGGCGTCAATTCGCTGCTCGTAACGGCTTTCGACAAGCCTTACAAAACGCCGGACGAATTTTCGGAACGCATAGCCCGCAATCAGCAACTTCTTCTGAAAGAAGAATCGCATTTCGACAAGGTTGTTGACCCTTCGGGAGGCTCGTATTATATCGAAACGCTGACCAACAGCATTGCACAGGAGGCTTGGAAAATTTTCCTCGCCGCCGAAGAACGCGGTTTTTACGAACTCGCAAAAGCAGGCGAAATACAGAAAACCATCAACGAAAGCGCCGAAAAACGCTTCAATTTGCTGGCTCAACGCCGCGAAATCCTGCTCGGAACGAATCAGTTCCCGAATTTTGGCGAAAAAGCAGAGACGCACTATGCCGCGTCTGTACAAGGCGAAGACGTTTGCGGATGCAGCGGCCACGAAGAAACAGGCATCACGACGCTGAACACTCATCGCCTCGGCGAAGCCTTTGAAAATCTGCGCCTTGCAACCGAAAAATCGGGCAAAGAGGTTAAAGCCTTTATGCTGACCATCGGCAATCTCGCTATGCGTCTTGCCCGCTCGCAGTTCTCCTGCAATTTCCTCGCTTGCGCAGGCTACAAAGTCATCGACAACCTCGGATTTGAAACCGTTGCCGAAGGCGTTGAGGCCGCCCGCAAAGCAGGATCCGACATTATCGTCCTCTGTTCGAGCGACGACGAATATGCAACTTTCGCACCGGAAGCGCAGAAACTCATCGGTGGCAAGGAAATCCTTATCGTTGCCGGAGCGCCCGCTTGTGCAGAAGATTTGAAAGCGCAGGGCATTACGAACTTCATCAATGTCCGCAGCAATGTTTTAGAAACATTGCAGGCCTTGAACGAGCGTCTTGGAATAAAATGAAAAAACTGACGGCAAAAGACTGGCTTTTTGCTACCCGTCCGTGGTCGTTTCCCGCATCCTCGATGCCGGCGTTAGTTTCGTTCCTGTATATGTGGTACGTACATCCCGAATCGCATCAAAACTTGTGGCTCGGGATTGCCGCCATCGTTGGAGCAGTTATTTTTCACGCAGGCGGAAATATGATAAGCGATTATTTCGACTACAAATACGGCGTGGACAGGGAAGGCGTTCCGGGAACGGATAACTTGACCAGCAAACGCTTTCATCCGAGGCAAATACTGACTTTCGGAGCAATTTTGGTTGGGGTAGGGGTAATTCTGGGATTAATACTCGTAAATCTGACCGGAATAACGCTCTTATGGATTGGTATTGTGGGATTTATAGGTGCAGTATTTTATTACAAATTCAAGTTTATTGCGCTGGGCGACTTGGCAATTTTCATCGTTTACGGGCCGACTATCGCGCTGGGCGTGGGTTATGTAATGTACGGCGCTATCGACTGGCGGCTCTTGTTGCTATGTTTGCCGATAGCGTTTATAACGGTCAATATTTTGCACGCCAACAATACACGCGACACGAAAAGCGACCGGCAGGCAGGAATTAAAACTTTTGCAATGCTGATAGGCGTAAAAAACTCTATCGCTGAATATGTTATCCTCACTGTGATGGCATACGTCCTGCTGATAGCGATGGTCGCCGTCCGCATTTTGCCGCCATTCGCGCTGATAGTGTTGCTGACGATTCCTATTGCAATCCGAAACAGCCGGGCAATCCTGAAAATTACCGAAGACAATATGTCATCGATTACGCTTTTGGATGTTGGAACGGCACAACTGCAACTCGTTTTCAGCCTTTCGCTGTCGCTTGCTTTAATACTGTCTATTATATTATGAAACAGACATTTACAGCCATAATAATAGCCGCGCTTCTGTGGTTTATGATGTTTTCGCCCCTGACGGCGCCTCATCTGGATTTTTGGCTGGTAATGGCTTGTTCCGCCTTGATACTCATTGCGTTAAGCGCGTGGTTAGGAAAAAATTTCCGCAGCCAGTTTCGTTTCAACATAAAAGATTTGGCTATTGGAGTTGTTTCCGCCGCCGTTTTGTGGGTCATATTCTATCTGGGAAATTATTTTTCGTCCTTGCTGTTTGATTTTGCAAAACCGCAAGTAGCAGATATTTACAGCCTGAAAAACGGAATGAATCCCGCTCTCTTAACCGCCCTTCTGCTGTTCCTGATTGGCCCGGCCGAAGAACTTTTCTGGCGCGGCTTCGTGCAGCGGAAATTTGGCGAGCGTTACGGCGAATGGACGGCTTTGTTTGCAGCAACGGCGATTTACGCCATGGTGCATATCTGGTCGTTCAATTTTATGCTGATAATGGCGGCTGTAGTTTGCGGCGGCTTTTGGGGCTTGCTCTACAAGTGGAACAAAAATATGCTGACGCTCTGCGTTTCCCACGCATTGTGGGATGTAGCGGCGTTTGTTGTGTTTCAAATAAGATAAAAAACGAATAATCATAAAAATTAATAAATATGAAACCTGATTTCAAACAAATCAAAATTGCCGAAATCGACGCCCCGCAGACGGGCGCGGCTGCGGCAGAACAGGAAGACTGGCTGACGCCCGAACATATCGCCGTCAAGCCGGTTTACACCAAACAAGACCTCGAAGGAATGGAGCACCTCGAATATGCTTCGGGTATTCCGCCCTTTTTGAGAGGTCCTTATTCAGGAATGTACGCGATGCGTCCGTGGAC